>CAZUTR010000294.1:0-3360 GCA_964623545.1 uncultured Pirellulales bacterium
ATGACTATGAAATATTTGCAGAAATGTGGCTTGAGGAGGAACTCTGGCCGTAAACGGACTTTGACATAGAGTCATAAAAAAGCTGTTGGATTTACATCAATTCGGGGCCTGAATCGAAACAATCGGTTCAGGCCTCGCTGCTTTTATAGTTGGGGATGCTGTTTGCGGGCTGAAAGGACTGTTTGAGTCTAATTGTTTGCTTTACATTATTATTTGATTCTATTAATATAATATTCCGGCTTGTTGGAGATTTGCCGGAATTTTTTATAACTTATTTTCTGTAAGGCGAGTAATGAGCGAACAACTTTCGAAAGTCTATGACCCTAAAACAATAGAGCGGCAGGTTGATGGAGTTTGGTCCGGCGGTGGGTATTTTCACGCGCAGGCAAAGTCGGACGGTAGTAAAGACGGCCGTAAGCCATATGCGATTATGATTCCGCCGCCTAACGTTACCGCCCCGCTGCACCTCGGCCATGCGCTGAATAATACGCTGCAGGATATACTGATTCGCTTTCGCAGGATGCAGAATTTCAACACGCTCTGGATGCCCGGCACCGACCATGCCAGCATTGCTACGCAGACGGTCGTCGAAAAGCGGATTCTCTCGGAAGAGGGCAAACGGCGGACGGATTTCGAGCGGGATGATTTTGTCGCACGCGTCCAGGCATGGAAGGACGAATACGAAGCAACAATCATCGAGCAGCTAAAGGCGATGGGCTGTTCCTGTGACTGGCAGCGGACACGGTTCACGATGGATGAAGTTTGCACAAAGGCCGTTCGTGCCGCGTTCTTTAAGCTTTTCAAAGACGGACTTATCTATCGCGGCAAACGGCTTGTCAATTGGGACCCAGCTACGCAGACGGTTTTGGCCGATGATGAGGTTGAGCATGAGACAGTAGAGGGGCATTTCTGGTATATGCGTTATCCACTGGTTGAGCCGGTCACCATTGAAGGCAAGCGAATTGAGTATGTTACCGTTGCTACGACCCGGCCGGAGACTATGCTCGGTGATACGGCAGTAGCGATGAATCCGAAGGACGAGCGTGCTGAATATCTGTTGGGCAAGAAAGTTCGTCTTCCGATTGTTGGTCGTATTATCCCCATCATTGCTGATGAGCACGTTGTTTTGCCCGATGCCGATAGTGAGGATGAAAAGGCAAAATTCTCCACCGGCTTTTTGAAAGTTACGCCAGCCCACGACCCGGATGACTGGGAGATTGGCCAGAGACACGGGTTGGAAATTATCAATGTTATGGCGCCGGATGGTTCGATTAGCGATAAGTTCGGCTGGACGGACTGGGAAGATATTAAAAATCCCGATGTTGAAAATCTCGTCGGTATGGACCGGTTCGAGGCACGTGAAGCGGTTGTGGAATGGTTCCGGCAGGAAAATCTGCTCGAAGACGTTCGCGAATACACCCACGAGGTCGGCCATAGCTATCGCAGCCACGTCCCTATCGAGCCGTATCTGTCAGACCAGTGGTATATCGCTGTCAAAAACCCAATCGAGCACCTGGAAGAGGAACTCGGCTCCGGTTTAATTGAAGGAACCGACGTTCCTGTAAATTCTTTAGCCGGTCTGGCCCTTACCCCCCTGCTTGAAGGTAGGCTTCGATTTATTCCAGAACGTTATGCAAAAACATATCAATCCTGGCTAGAGAATCTTCGCGACTGGCCTATCAGCAGACAGCTCTGGTGGGGACATAGAATACCGGTTTGGTGGAGGCTTGGCGGAGGCGGCCAGTTGGAATATGGACCCGACAAAGTGTGTTCTTTTGTGACGGATTCTAATGAAGGTGTGATAACATACATTTGCGTTGCTCCGGGAAATAAAGATATTGAAGAACAACTGGAAACTGCCGGCTGGACACGAGATGTAGATGTTCTGGATACGTGGTTTAGTTCAGCGTTGTGGCCGTTTAGTACGCTTGGCTGGCCGGATGATACGCCGGAGCTTAAGACGTTTTATCCAGGAGATGTGCTTTGTACCGCCCGTGAAATTATTACCTTGTGGGTCTCGCGAATGGTAATGATGGGCCAGTATTGCGTTGGGGACATTCCATTCAAAGATGTTTATATTCACGCGATGATTCAGGACGGCGAAGGACGCAAGATGTCCAAAAGCTTAGGTAATGGAATTGACCCGCTTGTGGCGATTAACAGTCACGGTGCCGATGCGATGCGGTTTACCCTGGCCAGTATGACCACGGATACGCAGGATATACGGATGCCGGTGGTACAAATGACTTTGCCGGATGGGCGGGTGGAAAATACCTCGCCGAAATTCGATATCGGCCGAAATTTCTGCAATAAGCTTTGGAACGCCTCGCGTTTTGCTTTAATGAACCTTGAAGGCATCGACCCTGATAAATTCGACAAAGGCAAATTAACAATAACGGACAGATGGATTTTATCCCGGCTGGCTAAAACTATTAACAGTGTTACGAAGTCTTTGGATGAGTTCAAATACAATGAACCTTTGATGGAGCTTTACAAATTTTTCTGGAACGATTTTTGCGACTGGTATCTCGAATGGGTAAAGCCAAGAATGGAGGACGAAGAGCAAAAACCAATTGCTCAAAGTGTTCTCGCTTTTGTACTCGACCAAACGCTTCGACTGCTGCATCCTTTTGTACCGTTTATCACCGAAGGTGTTTTCCAGAAGTTAAATGAAATCGCACCGGTGAGAAAATTGAAGGGTTTGGCGGAAATCAACCGGGAAAAGGCGCTTGTGGGAGCCGAATGGCCGAGAACGCTGGAATCTTTTATGGATGAGAACGCCGAGAAGCAAATTGAAATTATCCAGGATGTAATTCGTGCTGTACGAGATATTAAAAACAAGTATAATATAGCAACCGGAAAAATACTAAAAGTATCGTCTAAGGCGGCAGATAAAATTGCTGAGACACTGAGTTCAAACGGCGAATTGATTTGTCAGCTTGCCGGCGCGAAGGATTTTAAGGCCGGCAGTGAGATTGTAAAGCCAGCGAATGCGGCCGTTTCGATAATAGCCGAAGCAACCGAGATTTATGTCCACGATGTTATTGACCCCAGGGCCGAACGTAAGCGCCTTGAGAAGCAAAAACAACATACTGAAAAAGCAAAGATGGGCGTGGAAGCGAAACTGGCTAATGATAACTTCATAGCCAAAGCGAAACCTGAAGTTGTGGCCCAGGCCAGGGAAAGACTGAAAGAATTAACCGAACAACTGCAAACGATTGAAAAACACCTCGCCGAGCTGGAAAAATAATACGTTACCATAATGGATATCGAAGTTGAACTATCACGTATAATAATTAACGAGGCGTCGGACCAGCAGATAATAGTCTTAAAAGAGCGTAACGGCGAACGCAGCTTCCC
>CAZUTR010000295.1:0-3344 GCA_964623545.1 uncultured Pirellulales bacterium
GCTTTAATGTTGTCAACCCATCCCAGCCGGGCATTGCCAAATCCAGCGTAACACAGTCAGGCTTGGATTTAGTTATTTTATCTATCGCTTCTTTGCCTTCTTTTGCGGTCTCAATCACCTCTATTTCCGGGTCGGAATTGAGGATGTCCGAAACAAGTGTTCTCATAAAAAGAGAGTCATCGACTACAAGGACTTTTATAGGCATAATCGGTTGTCACTATTTAATTAGCGATTTAATGGTTAGCCGCAAAACAAGTTCCATTGAATACTATTCACTGCTCGCTACAGCCTCTTCACTGAGGCACTTCTGGACTATCTCGGCGACCTGTTTTTCATCGAAGGGCTTGACAATATAGTCCCTGGCACCGATTTTTTTGCACTCTTCTATTATCGCTTCCTGGCCTACGGCAGTAATCATGACCACACAGGCCTTTGGATCGGATTTCATAATCTTTCGTAGAACATCTACACCCTCTTCTTCGCCTTCGGGCATAACTATGTCCAATAGAACCAAGTCCGGGTTTTGTTTTTTGAATTGCTCTAAAGCCTTCGCTCCCGAATCGACTTCTATTATCTCATACTCTTTGGGGAGATTGCTCTTTAGTGTCATTCGCATAAACATTGAGTCATCGGCGATTAAAATCTTTTTCATATACAGTTCCTTTCGTATTGTGGCTCTTTTCTTTGGGTTACACTTGTAATTTTTCTATTTGCAGATTAAGCATCTGCTTTCTGTCCGGCAAGAACGGGTTCGGGCTGCGACTCGGCGGTTTCCTGCTCCGTTTTTTTGGCTGCCTCGGCTTCCGGCGAAACTACGACATGTTGGGCTTTGGCCTGTTTTTCTGAATGGTGCCTCTGCGAGAATTCGCTCAATCTGGCAAGTTCCTCGGCAGAAAGAACCTTGGCCAAATCAAGCATAATTATCAGACGATTTTCCAGAGTTATCACACCATTGACATACTCTCTGTCTATTCGGGTTACGATTTCAGGAGCGAGTTTAATATCTGTTTGGGGTATTCTTAAGACCTCTGTAACTTCATCAACCAAAAGGCCGAAAACACTCTTGTCCCGCTCGGTCATCACTATATGTTTGTTGCCACCATCTTTTCTGATGGGCAGGAAGAATCTCTCTTTGAGGTCTATTATCACAGGGATTTCACCTCTGACGTTGCTTACGCCTTTAATAAAATCGGGCGAATCCGGTATAGGTGTAATGTTCCCTGTTCTTATAATCTCCCGAACCTGATTGATATTGGCTCCGTATTCCTCATCACCCAGATTAAAAACGATTAACTGGATAACTTTTGACTCTTCTTCAGATGCCGATTTCTTTTGTTGAGTTTGAGGTGATATCGGCCCACTTTTAATATTTTTATTCTTCATATTTTTTACCTCTCTTTTTATCCATCTTCTTACGCTTTAGCCCGCGTTTTGCGTCCTGTTCTATGCGGAGCTTCCACTTCTTTTATATCCGCTATGGCCTCGTGATCCTGAATGCCTACTTTAAACCTTGCCAAAGCTGTTCTTAGTTCCTCTGACAGGCCTGACAGGTTCTGGGCAGAAGCAGCCATTTGTTCCATTGATGCAGTCTGCTGCTGAATAGATGTTGACATCTGGCCAGCTCCCACTGCGGCCTGTTCGCTTGTTGAGGCTATTCCTTCTATGGTCTTTGCCACCTGCTGGGCACTTTGGGTTTGCTCATCCGTTGCAGCAGAAATTTCCTGCGCCCTGGCTGTAATCTCCTGAGCACCGGTACCAATTTGATCCAATATACCCAGCGCCTGATTCACTATGTCAATGCTTTCCGTAACTTGCTCAGTGCCGGTGGTCATCCCGGTTACAACCTCGGTAGTAGAGCCTCCGATAGTACTAACCATCTCTTCTATCTGCATAGCAGCTTTTTTAGTTCCTTCAGCCAGTTTCCTGATTTCATCGGCTACCACTGCAAAACCTCGGCCTGACTCGCCGGCATGAGCCGCTTCAATAGCTGCATTAAGCGCCAGCAGATTTGTCTGGTCGGCAATATCTTTAGTAGTACCTACTATCACAGCGATTTCTCTAACACGTTTGTCTAATTCTTTCACTGTATTGGTATTGCCTTTTACAATCTCATCTATACTCATTAATCTATTCGTTGCAAGTTTGCCCGCGTCGGTACCCTTTTGAGCAAGTTTGCTCGCTTCTTGTGTGATTTCAGCTGCTGATTTTGCGTTAGTAGCACCTTGTCCTATAGACTTGGACAAATCGGCTACAGTCTTAGTACTTGCTTCCAGTTCTTTTGATTGATCTTTTGCACCGCCAGCTATCTGCTGGGTGGTTTTTGCAACCTGGGCAAGAGCAGTGTTTACCTGCCGTGAAGCACCAGCTAACTGGTTGGAGGCTTCCGCAACCTTTCCGGAACTATCCATCGCCAATCTGATTACTGCACCAAGGTCATCAAAAGACTTATTAAGAGCGTCCGACAATGTCTTAATATCTCCTCTTGTTTCAATAGCCACTCTCTGCGAAATGTCACCTTTGGACAAGGCAATGGCAAGTCTGATTATTTCCTGTACAGGGGTTGCTATGGAATCAAGCAAACCGTTGAGGGTGTCAACAATATCCTTCCAACTACCTCCAACACCTTCAACTTTTGCACGCTCGGTCAGTTTTCCCTCTTGTCCGGCTACCTGCGCGACTCTGGCAACTTCGCTGGCTAACCGGTTTAAATTATCTACCATATTGTTAAGGGTTTCTTTTAGCTCTAGTATTTCGCCTTGGGCTTCGACAGTTATTTTCTGAGTCAAATCTCCATCGGCTATGGCAGTACCAACCTTGGCAATATTTCTTACTTGGCTGGTAAGGTTAGCTGCCATGGTATTGACATTTTCAGTTAAGTCTTTCCAGGTGCCGGCTACTCCTTCTACTTCTGCTTGGCCTCCCAGTTTTCCTTCAGTGCCTACTTCCTTAGCCACGCGGGTAACTTCGCCGGCAAAGGTATTCAGGCTGTCCACCATCGCATTTAGTGTGCTTTTCAATTCTAATATTTCGCCTTGAGCCTCGACTGTTATCTTCTGAGACAGGTCTCCTTTGGCTACACCTGTAGCAACCTGAGCAATGTTTCTAACCTGCTTGGTAAGATTATCAGCCATAGTGTTAACGTTGTCGGTTAAATCCTTCCATGTACCAGCTACTCCCGGCACTGCTGCCTGGCCTCCAAGTTTCCCTTCTGTTCCTACTTCCTTGGCCACGCGGGCAACTTCACCGGCAAAGGTATTCAGGCTGTCCACCATCTTATTAATGGTGCTCTTCAATTCCAGGATTTCACCTTTTGCCTCAACTGTGATTTTCTGTTTCAGATCTCC
>CAZUTR010000296.1:0-3325 GCA_964623545.1 uncultured Pirellulales bacterium
TCACTTCATTAAATCACAAACTGTCTTCCGCATGCTCTCGTAATTTACTTTATTATCGACAAACAGCTTTAATTGCGTCTTTCGGGTGTACTCATAACCTTCGTACCTTGCATTTTCTGAATTCCTCCGAAAGTCATCATTTCTCCGATAAGCTCCGAGTCTTGAAGTTTTCCTTCGAAGTTCATCTCGAATGTTCGCGGGCCGAAATGCAGAACAATCTTGAAAGTTACTTTATCTCCTTCGAGATTCACCTTCTCAATGGGAGTGGTTCCGTACATACCGCTTAAGTCAGGGTTGACCCTCAGCCGTTGTTCATAATCGCCCCAGTCGGAATTAACATCGAAAATCCAGTCTCCGACAATGGCCGAACCGATTAGTTTCCCCTCGGCTGCAATCTCTCCTCGCTCAGACTTGAACATACCGAAAAGTGTATCCGTATCCTGCCGGATAGTCCCCTCAAAAAACGATTCAGACTGACTGTCCCCAATCTTACTTTTTCTCTTGAAGGTCAGCTTGCCCTGTTCGTACTTTACATCCGTAATCTCGTGTTCACCCGATTGGCTTTGCCATTCTGCCGTTAGATTATCTTCCTGGTCGGTCTTAACAATAAGCGTTGAAGTGATTTTATGGCCATCCATCTTGTACTTCATCTCCCAGTTTCCGACAGCCGGGGGTATCCTCTGCATGCGCTTGGCCTCGAGCTCAGACTGACTGCCACCATGGGACAAAGTCCCTGAAAGTTTGTCATCTTCGACTGTTCCTATAAAGTTCGCAATGAATTTATCCTGGTCGAATCGGACGACCTGAATAAAGCTTAGTTTATTGTCATTGAACCTGATGTCTTCCAGCTCGCTGATTCCCCTGAAATTTATCCACTGTCCTGCGAGCTTGCCTTCCTTATCCGAAGAAAACGACAGTATCGATTCCATCCATCTTCGCTCGCCGGGCGCCGGCTCAATTTTCCAGTCACCGTATAATTGTTCTGTTCCAAATCGGGCCGAAGCAGGCAGTGCCGAAGCCAGCTCCTTGGCAAGCTTGGAGAAATCCGGGGGCGTGTAACGCGGCAGTTCGCCGACGAGTGCCTGTTTGATGAAAACACCAAAATCCTCAGTAGGCGTATAATCCCAGTCCGAAATCAGGGTCGGACCCGCCGTAGGATGCAAGTCCCATGCGACCCATGACCAATTGTGGTCATCAAGGGCCTGCATAACATGCAGCAGCCAGTCGTCACCCATGGCAGTGGCCGGGCTGCTGCCCCACCAACCGCGCCTGCGGTTCGGTCCCCCGGAACCGCCGAATTCGCTGACTATCACCGGCAGTTTCGCAGCAGCTTTTTCCATATTGGCAATCCAGGTATTTACACTGTCGCGTTTGTTGTCGTATGCGTGATTGGCGTAGATAACGCCGTTTCCGTCAGGGTCCTTAAGCTGCCTGCCTTCCAGTATGCCGGAAAAGTCATAAGCCCAGTCCAGGCCGCCGGCGATTACGACATTTTTCGCACTTGTGGAGCGCACCGTATCCAGCAACTCCTGCATTCCTACGGCCTCATAAGCTATCGCTGGCCGTCCTCGCCAGGGCCGGTCCTTAATCGTCCCGCCGTTGAGCCAGACGTCCCAGGTAACGCCAAACGGCTCGTTGTAAAGGTCAAAAATAACCGCCGGATGATTCGCATAGACTGCAGCGATATCTTTCCAGAACGTCACGCTGTTTTTGTCGGGCATCGAATGCTGACCGATATTCTCGCCCCACTTTCCGGCATTCGACCAGTGCAGGTCCAAAATGATGTAACAACCCTTTGAGCTGCACATATCTACTATCTCTTTGACAAGCCCGCGATAGGCCTTGCCTTCATCATCCTGTTCGGGTGCCTTTCCAAACCAGCGGTCTTGTGATAGTGGCAGGCGAATGATGTTGACATGCCAATCCTCGATGGCAACCCGTACCGTCTCAAGGATATGTCCCTGACCGTCGCTCGTCCATTCGAGGCAGGCTGTGTTGACCCCGCGCAACGTCACTGGTTCGCCCTTGCTGTTGAGAATCTGGTTCCCTTCCACCTTTAGCGCAAGAGGCATTGCTGAGGCTTTCGATTCGGCCACCACCGTATAAACAAAACTGATTATCAGTAACTGCACACAGATGATAACCGCACTTAATTTTACTCTAAACATAGAAATCACCTTAAAATTTCAACTTTCTCACTCCATCAAATCACACACTATCTTCCGCATAAGCTCGATATTTGCCTTCTTACCTGTGAAGAGTTTGAATTGTGCCGCCGCCTGGTTGATGAACATATCCATTCCGCTGATAATTTTACATCCGGTTTCTTTGGCCTGTTTTAGCAGCAAAGTCTCAGCCGGATTATAGACCGTATCGAAAACAGCCACATCACTTTTCAAGAGATTTTTCGGAACTGCCGTATTATCAACGTCCGGATGCATCCCGATACTCGTACAGTTTATTATCAGTTTCGCATCAATGCCCGCCAGCTCATCAAGCCCTGCAAACCCGCAGTTGAACTCACCCGCAAGTTTCTCTGCTTTCGAAACTGTGCGGTTGTAGATTTTGATTTTCGCACCAACATCACTTAAACCCGCCACTATGGCCCTCGCAACTCCACCGGCCCCGATTATAGACACTGCTAAATTCTTCAAATCACCTCTGCTTATACCCAGCCCGACTGTAATCGCATCCAGCGCACCGGCGTAATCTGTATTGTATGCGCTTAGTTTATTATCCTCACTGATGAAAATAGTATTGACCGCACCGATTTTCTCCGCCAACGGCTCGACAAAACCTTTTCTGCTCTTAACATAATTCAATGCGTTTTGCTTATGCGGAATTGTTATGCTAAACCCGTGAAACCCAAGCCAGGCTCGGCTCAAACAATTGTCCATAAATAAATCAAATTCTTCCTGTCCACCCTCTATAAGTAATGGCAGGTACAACTTATTCAAATCTTTGTCTGCAAAACAGCCGTTATGAATCGCCGGACTCAACGAATGGCCGATGGGAGAACCGATAACACCATAAAGCTGGGTATCGGATTTTATACTGTCCCAGCGGTATAAATTTTTGACCTGCTCAATCGTCAATTGTCCCGGTGCGCTGGCCGTATCTTCATCGATACTCGCGAAACTGAGGAAACTGTTTAGCTTCTTTGCGATAATCCTGCTGATAAGACCAGCTTCGCCCATACAGAATACTATCGAATCGCCTTTCACGTTACGCAGTAAATCGAATGCCTCGAAGCAATCGTTGATATGTTCCGCCATATAAACCAGCTTTGGTATCGCTTCATTGAAAGCTGCTTTAATGTCACTGT
>CAZUTR010000297.1:0-3302 GCA_964623545.1 uncultured Pirellulales bacterium
ACACGTTAGCTCCTTGACTCGCTCGGTCAAAGCTGCTTTTGCGGAGTATGATGATTGGTCTTTCATCATCAATGTCTCCAGACTTCAAAAGAGCATAAAATAAGAATTACCGCCTGGGATTCATTTTATAACATTATAATTGAGATCACCAATGCTTGTCAATGTTCGAGATTCATTATAGTAGGATGTGTTTTCCACCTTTTTTCTCTTAAAAGATTCTACTCTCTTTGAAAAGACAATCGCTGAATGCTTAACATGGCATATCAGCAATCGAAATCTGAACTGATGACGATCACAATTCTATTCCCCACCGGAGCAGGAGGGATTCGCTTACGCGGCTCTCCGCTTCGCTACGTGTCAAACCCCCGTGGCGACGCTACGCGTCGCGGGTGTTCTCATCCCTCTCTCCACGTGAGCATACCTACCGGAGCAGGACTGCTCCGGTTGAGCATCCAAATAGAACATTTAGCAGAATCCATTAGCTATCGTCGCTTTTACTTCACACTTTTCAAACCATTTTAATTCCCCCAAAATAAATATCAATTAATCATAGGATTGTAGCTACAAAAGAAGGTCTGAATAACAGGTATTGAACACTCCTGCCAAATCGTATATTATAAAGCAGTGCTGATGCGAATAGGAACGCCGTGTATGAGCATGAAGAGATGTATATTATAGTGTTCGCAGTCCTGTATTTCCGACGCGATTTTAGAAGATGTGTTTTCACTAATAACGAAGTCCTAAAATGAAAATAACATTCAGGAAAAAAGTAATACTAAGTTTTCTTACAGTTATAATCATAACGGGCCTTTTTGCTACTTTTGTCGGTGTAAAACTGATTGAGAAGAGTATCGTGCCCAGAATTCAGGATAAAGTGAGAGTTGATTTGAACTCTGCACGTGAGATAGTGCAAGAAACGATAGCCGACATACAAGATATTATACGCCTCACTTCCACAAGGTTTTTCCTGAGAGAGGGTATCTTAGCTAACGATATACAGGATTTAAGTGCCGAACTAAAAAGAGTTCGGCAACAGGAATCTTTGGATGTTCTTAATTTAACCGACGCTGAGGGAATTGTTCTGCTGAGAACAACAAATCCAAAAGCAAGCGGAGACAGCCAGGTATCTAATGAGTTGATTAAGCGTGTCCTATCTGAAAAAAGGGCTATAGCGTCCATCGAGGTGCTAACAAAGGAAGATTTGGCCAAAGAAAGTGGGGAACTCGCTGAGAGGGCATATACGAAAATTATTGTAACAGCCCATTCAAAGCCAACTAATAAAGAAGCGGAAACTTCAGGGATGTTCATCATGGCTGCTGCGCCTATTCTAAGTGACGACGGAGAGATACTGGGTGCATTATATGGAGCGAGACTGTTAAATCATAACGACCAGATCGTCGACAGGATACGAGATATGATTTATGAGCATGAGAAGTACAACGGCAAAGACGTAGGGGCAGTCACGATTTTCCAGGATGGTGTGCGTATTTCAACAAATGTCAGAACAGAAGATGGCCAAAGAGCAGTAGGCACATTAGTTTCCGAGGACATATATAAAAGCGTTTTTGTTGAGGGCAAATCGCAGCATAAAATAGAATTTGCAGTTCAGGATTGGTATATAACGGCATACGAGCCAATTAAGAATATATCCGGTGATACAATTGGTATTTTAGGTCTTGGAGTGCTTGAAAGTAAATTTCGGAGTATGGAGAGAAAAGCGCTGTGGATATTTCTTGGGATAATTTTTGCGGGAATTGCGGTCTCTGTAATCATATCTTTCATCCTTACGAATTCTATTATGAAACCAATCAACTCGTTACTTCTTGCTACCCGCAGTCTGGCTGACGGCAACATGGAGCAGCATGTTCAATTGAAGAATTCGCCAGCAGAGATAGCGATACTGTGTGAGGCATTCAATTACATGGTTTCTTCTATCAGGGAAAGAGACGAGAAACTGCGGCAGCAGGCACAGGAAGAAATTATGAAGTCAGAACGGCTGGCGATGGTCGGCCAATTGGCCGCCGGTGTGGCTCATGAGATAAACAATCCTCTGGGCGGCATTCTTTTGTTCAGCCGGCTTCTTCTACAAAAAGCCCCTGCCGAAGGAACTACGAGAGATAACCTGGAAAGAATAGAAAAGGATGCCAAACGCTGCCAAAGTATAGTCCAAGGGCTTCTGGATTTCGCCCGCCAGCGCGAGCCGAAAATCGAGACTTTAGAGCTAAACGACTTACTCGAAAAAACTGTTAATCTTTTCGAAAACCAATCTTTGTTCCATAACATTGAGATTGTTAAACACTATCAATCGGATTTACCTGTAATCCGCTGCGATCCGGCACAATTACAGCAGGTTTTTGTCAATATCATAATGAATGCAGCTGATGCTATGAATGATAAGGGTGTTTTGACGATTGTTAGCCGGTCAGTTGAGGGAGATGATTATATCGAAGTCAGTTTTACCGATACCGGCGATGGGATACCGGCCGATAAGCTTGACCGTGTATTCGAGCCGTTTTTTACGACTAAAGGAGTGGGGCAGGGAACAGGATTGGGTTTGTCAATAAGCTATGGTATAATACAAAAGCACGGTGGCACCATAAAGGTCTCAAGCCAATTAGGCCAAGGAAGCACTTTTGTCGTGAGTCTGCCAAAAAGAGAGGAAAAAGCCTAATGTCATTTTTGGCAAATATTTTGGTCATAGATGATGAAGAATCCATACGGGCTGGGTGCATCCAAACGCTGACAGAAAGTGGATATAGGGTTCAAGCTGTCGAAAATGGACACAAAGGATTGGAGAAAACCAGTAAAGAATCCTTTGATGTAATTCTTCTGGATTTGAAAATGCCGGGTATCTCCGGGATGGAGGTGTTGAAGAAGCTCAAAGAAAATGACCCTGATTCTGTTGTAATAATAATAACGGCGTATGGCACAGTAGATTCCGCCGTCGAAGCGATGAAACGAGGTGCTTACGATTTTCTTTCCAAGCCGTTTACGCCCGAAGCCCTTAGTTCGATTGTTAAAAGGGCGGTAGATAGTAGATTGCGTGCCTTAGAAGATGCCTGTATAGCTCTTGCCCTTGATGAGGAAATGATATCAAAAACCGTTATCGGCCAATCAAGCGACATAGCAAAGCTAATTCTTCTTATAAAGAAAGTTGCCGCTACAGACTCTACCGTTCTTATTACGGGCGAAACCGGTGTTGGAAAAGAGCTTGTGGCACAGACAATACATCGTCTCAGCAAGAGAGCTGATAAGCCGGTTGAGACGGTTGACTGAGGTGTACTTGTGGAAAGTTTGTTTGA
>CAZUTR010000298.1:0-3247 GCA_964623545.1 uncultured Pirellulales bacterium
TTTACCTTTCGGAGCGCCGGCTATTACCCGATGCATCCGCATGCATTTTTGAGTATATTTGCCGTCTTTCTTTGCCTTAACCATTCGCACCGCGTATATTCCTCCTTTGCTCCATGATGTATGCCATTTATATTTATTTAGCTGTTCGAAATCTTCCACATCGACTATTGCGTATTTGCCGTGTGTCAGCTTGATACGGCGAAAGGTATATCCGTAACGCACCCGCATTTTTTGCCTTTGAAATAGAATCGGCAAGCTCACTACACATTGGGTTTGATTGGGTTTGTTTTTATTGGCATCGTTCATAGTTTTTTATTCATAGTTCATTGTTATAGAAGAACTTACGTTCATTCGAGTGTCCGGGAAATTGGGTTTGTTTTGCATAATTGCTCGCTTTTGGTCGACGGGCGTTTCTGACGAAGGTGGACAACAGCGAGAAATCCGAAATCCTAATATCGAAATCTCCATCCTTCGAAATAAAACTTCTACGGAGGACAGGCGAAATAAATACGAAAACCAAATTTTCAAATGCTCCAAACGAATTTTAGTAGATTATTCGACTGGGACTGCCCTTCGACTCTGCTCAGGACAAGCTGTCCCCTCATGTGCGGATCTCCGCGTACTTGCCGCTCCCGGCGGCGTGCTCTCCCCCCCAATACCGTCTATATTATACCAAATTCTGTTTTTTTTTCAATGGAAATTTTTCTCTTTTATCAAAATTTGACACTGAGCCATCCTCCGTCTTCTGTCGTCCGTACTCCGTCTTTTCCCCTTGCCCTTTCCACCAAAAAAACTATAATTGTCAGCAAGCAGCATCAGGGAGAGCAACAGGAGAAGTATCTGTTTGTAGATCCCTATGCAAGGTATAAAAAAGTGTAAATGAAAATGATAATTAAATAAGGTGTCGCCAGATTTCAACGAGTTGTAAAGAAAAAGAGTGTGTATAATGATAAAAATAAGAGATTATGAAAGTCTCAAATCCGAGGCATTGATATTTTGGCCGGTAGAGATTACTGAAAAGGAGAAAGAATCAAGTATCATTCCATTGTTACTTGAAACACAAGATAGTTTTATAAGTTTATTACATATTGCAGATAAATCTCCCACAAGCTGGAAAGAAGTATTGCAAACCACAAAGAGTTTGTATCCAAACTTATTTTTAAAACACTTAATGATTCTGACAGATATTAGCGGAGAAAAGACTAAAAGATATAAAACGGAATTACCTGTGATTTTTGAAGGTAATACCTTTAACTATATTTGGAAAGAACATGAATATGAATATCATTTTCAAACATTTAATACAGGGGGAGACTGGAGTAATTTAAATTTGAACGTAGATGGGAAAAATATATTCACCCCACAATCATTATCGAAAGAAATGGAAGATATAATAATGTTACTTATGTTTGGAGGTAGTTGCTTAAATGTTGCACTACCTCAAGAGATACTTGATAAATGTATGATTGGAACTCTCTTAGGAAATAAAAGGGAATTAGATACATTTGTAAGACAGAGATATATATGGGTAAGCAGAATTACAGGAGGAGCTACAGCCAACCGTATGGGATACTTAGTAGAAGAATATGTAAAAGAAGAGCTTAAAGGTCATTTGAAAGACTGGGATTTTTCAAAGAAATCAATACCCAGCATTAGCCAAAATGAAGGTAGGACTAATACATCGTTTGATATCGTTGCTGAGTCTCCTGAGGGGAAAATTTGTGCAATAGAACTTAGTTTTCAAGTGACTACTAATAGCACGATAGAGAGAAAAGCGGGACAAGCAAAAGCGAGACAAAAAGTTTTACATAAGAAAGGACATCATATCGTATATGTAATAGACGGAGCAGGAAATTTTGAGCGACGTTCTGCACTTTTAACTATATGTAGATATAGTGATTGCACAGTTACATTTAAAGATTCTGAGATAGAAAAGCTTGCAGAGTTCCTAAAAGGATTATAAACATATGCCTCATCAAAGTGAAAATTGTGCACCCTTAAGAATTAATAAAGTCAAGATAAACAATGTTAATGATATTAAAAAAATAGATCCTTCTAAGCCTGCTGTATGGCTTTTCATTTTACCTTATGACTCATCTTATAAAGAAATTAAGATAGACAAGAAATTCCTTAATTGCCTAGAAGCATTTATTAGTCAAGCAGATAACGAAACATTAATATGCTTTTTGTCTTCTGCTCAAATATCTGCTGAATTGCTACTGGATCTGCAAGAGAAATTACATTATCAACTATGGGTGACGGTTAAGTATGAGAAGCCTCTTATAAGAAAAGGTAACTTATCTGATAATCATTGTGCTCTTTTAATTCTAAGTAAATATAAGGAAAACCTAAGACATACTAAAACAAGAATAGCTTATACTTATTGTCCTGCATGTGACAAAACAACAAAAGACTATGGAGGTAAGAAACATACTTATCATGAATATGGAACCCTAATGTCTGATGTTTGGAGAGACATTTCTACATCTCCTAACAGTTATCCTAATTCTATAGTTGATCGTCTGAAAGACGTTTTTGGCCTTTCTCCCTATAAGGATTTATTTGTAATAAATATTAAAAAACTTTTTGATAACAAAAGAATTGTTCCTATTAGAAGTACCTACGATCTAACGCAAACAAATAAATTGAATAAAAAGTTTCATAATGTACTTCTAAAGGGTGACTGTTTAGAAATACTTAAAGAAATACCTTCCAACAGTATTGATTATTGCTTCGCAGACCCTCCCTATAATCTCAAAAAGAAATACGATAACTGGAATGATAGTTTAGATATACACGATTATTTTGAATGGTGTGATAAATGGTTATATGAATTAGGAAGAATTGTAAAACCTGGCTGTACAGTTTCAGTTCTGAATATTCCTTTATGGGCTGTAAGACATTATAGAGATATGAAGGAGATTTTAAACTTTCAAAAATGGATTGTATGGGATGGTTTAAGTTTACCCGTAAGAATGATTATGCCTTCAAATTATGCTATCTTATGCTTTTCAAAAGGAAAACCGCGTGCATTATCTTTTGATAATAAAGATGCACTTCTTGCATTAAAAGAATTTTATTGCGTCAGGCAGAATTGTATTAGAACGAGAGAAAATGATAAAGAACCTATCACTGATCTATGGTGAGATATTCATAGATTGAAACATAACACAAGAAGAGTTGACCATCCTTGCCAACTCCCTCCGGCATTGATGAAGAGACTAATATCATTATTCACAAATGAAGG
>CAZUTR010000299.1:0-3232 GCA_964623545.1 uncultured Pirellulales bacterium
TGTTATGTTCATAATCGGTTTGGCTGTATCTTTCCGCTGAGCCCTTGACCATCGCTCCCAGTGAGCCCATTCCTCTATATTCCTTAAATTGTCTGCCCTTGTAGATGACCAGTTGGCCGGGACTCTCTTTGAGCCCCGCGAACAATGAGCCGAGCATCACGCTTGAGGCGCCGGCGGCGATTGCCTTTGTTATGTCACCGGAATGTCTTATTCCGCCATCGGCTATAACGGGAATATTTTGCTTTTGGGCTGCCTTGGCACAGTTTATTATCGCGGATACTTGCGGTACTCCTACGCCGGAGATAATCCTTGTAGTGCAGATTGCGCCGGGTCCGATGCCGACCTTTATAGCGTTTGCACCCGCGTCTATCAGCTCCTGGGCGGCCTCGGTTGTTGCAATGTTGCCCGCGATTACGTCGATACCATAGTCTGCTTTAATCTTCTTTACAGTGTCAATTACGTTTTGCGAATGGCCATGGGCAGTGTCAACCACAATGACATCGACCTCCGCTTCTATCAAAGCGGCGATGCGCTGATAATCTGCAACTCCTACAGCGGCTCCAACACGCAGTCGGCCCCTTTTGTCCCTTGCTGCCCATGGATATTGCTGAAATCTGTCAATGTCCCTCATCGTAATCAAACCAACTAATTCACTGGACTTGTTGACCAGAAGAAGCTTTTCGACCTTGTGTTTCTGTAAGACTTCTTTGGCCTGTTCGAGGGTTGTGTCGGCCGGGCCGGTGATAAGATTTTCCTTGACCATCACCTCGCTTATTTCGACATCATAGTCTTTAAGGAACTTTAAATCTCTTCGTGTCAGGATGCCCATTAGCTTTTTGCCGTCAACTATAGGAATTCCCGAGACGTTCTGCTCGTTCATCAATTCCTGTGCCCTTCTGACGGGTTCGTTTGGCGATAAAGTTACGGGGTCGAGAATGACACCGTGCTCGGAGCGTTTTGTCTTTGCTACTTCTATTTTCTGCTCATCAATGGACAAATTTTTGTGGATGATACCAATGCCTCCCTGCTGCGCCAGAGCGATGGCCAGGGTCGCTTCGGTGACGGTGTCCATAGCGGCCGAGACAATTGGTATGTTTATCGCGATATTGTCGGTAAGCTGGGTTCTGGTGTCGGCCTGGCTGGGTACGAAATCGCTCTTGGCAGGTATCAACAGCACATCGTCAAATGTTATACCTTCAGCGATAATTTTGCTCTTATCCATATTTACTCTCCCGAGCTAACTGCTTTTTGACCATAAATTTAACTTATTACAAGCAGAGCATAAATAAACACTTAAAATTAGTAGTTTAATAAAGCCCTCAGCCGGCGTCAAACCTATTTTATGTTCCTGATTAAACGAGCGTTTTCCTCGCTAATGCCTTGACGTAAAGGGGCAAAAGACCTATAATGTTATTATTCCAGGCAGCTATTGTCGGAGGACAGAATATGGGGCAGGATGCAATCTTAACAGTTCGATTCTGTGATAATGAGCGTGTATCGGTGCGCGCGGTGTAAATATTACTTTTTTAGTGAGGTTAAGAAAAATGAAAACAAGAATGCTAACAGAAGTATTAGTTTTTATACTGGCTCTGGTTGTTGGTCAGGGTCAGGCTGCACCGATGGGTACGGAGTTTACCTATCAGGGTCGGCTCATAGACGCCAATGATGCTGCGGATGGGGAGTATGACTTCGAGTTCAAACTCTACGATGACCCCACTGCAGGAACTCAGCAAGGGAGTATGATTTACGCGAGCGAGGTTGATGTTATCGACGGTTACTTTACTGTGGGGCTTGATTTTGGAAGCGATGTATTCGATGGCGACGCCCGCTGGCTTGAGATTGGCGTTCGGCCGGGAGAGATGAATGACCCCAACGTCTATACGACGCTTCAACCACGGCAGGAAGTAACGCCGACACCCTATGCACTTTACGCAAAGACTGCACAGACCACAGGTAGCGATAACGACTGGATGGTCACGGGGGATGATATGTATTCGATTCCCTCAGGCAATGTCGGCATCGGGACGACAAGTCCAGAAAAAAAGTTGGACATAGTCAGCGAGAGTTATGCAGACCTTGGAATCGCTTTAAGCACCAAATCAATCGGTGGAACAAGCTGGGATATTGAGAATGATGAAGGTGTTTTCAAAATAGTTGAACACGCTTCTTGTGGGCCAGAGTATCTCAACAACACAAGGATTGCTGTAGTTGGCAATTGCATTGGCTCACCACACGGTGGCAACGTCGGCATCGGGACGGAAAGTCCGCAGGAAATTCTTGATGTTAATGGGGCTATCAATACCGATTCGGTCTACAAGATAGGAACAAATACTGTATTGTCTACTCTGGGCTTAGGAAATATCTTCGTGGGCGTCGGGGCAGGACCAATCAATATAGGCCATTACAACACATTCATAGGAAGTTGGGCGGGCTACTACAACACCGAAGGCGATGACAACACATTCGTAGGACGTAGTGCAGGCTACTTTAACACCACAGGCAATTACAACACATTCTTAGGACATGAGGCAGGCTATTCCAACACCACGGGCGATGACAATACGTTCTTAGGATGCAAGACGGGCTGCGTCAATACCACGGGCTATTATAACACGTCCTTAGGATATAAGGCGGGCCGCTCCAACACTACAGGCAATGACAATACGTTCTTAGGAGTTGGAACAGGCTACTCCAACACCACAGGCGGAGATAACACATTCGTGGGAGAGCGTACAGGCTACTCCAACACCACGGGCTTTACCAATACATTTATAGGACGTGATACAGGCCACAAGAACACCACAGGCAGCAGCAATACATTTTTAGGATGTGAGGCAGGCTACTGCAACTCTGAAGGAACCGGCAATGTCTTTGTTGGTTACAAGGCTGGATTTTATGAGTACGGCTCTAACAAACTTTATATCGCCAATGGTCCGGCGGACGCAAATACCTTGATTTATGGCGATTTTTCAACCGGCAATGTCGGCATCGGAACGACAACTCCGCTTCAGAAACTCCACATAGCCGGTTCAGGTATGACATCAATATTTGTACATGAAACTTAAAATAATGTAATTGCACAGTTACAGGCTGATTCGAGCAGTGTAGCAGTTCAATCTATTTATAATCACCCGCTCCGTTTCGTAATTAATGATATTGAAAGAGTCAAAATAGACACATCGGGTAACGTCGGCATCGGCGCAGACGAACCTGCGTATAATTTGGATGTAAT
>CAZUTR010000300.1:0-3216 GCA_964623545.1 uncultured Pirellulales bacterium
TGACCCACACTTTGCGATAGGTCAATTAACCGCACATGAAACACCCGGCCGGATGCTCTTTGCCAGAGTGCAATATAAATTTTAGCACAAATGAAAGTGTTTTAATAATCACGAATGAAATCTAAGATTTACATCTTAATAGTCCTGGTTTTAGCTTTGGTGGCAGACCCACTTTTAGCAAAACCTGATATGGAATCAAAGTCATCTATCGACCGTGAATACAAAATCAAAGCAGCGTTTCTATACAACTTCCTGAAAACCGTAGACTGGCCTAAAGAAACAACCAGTGACACTAACGAACCAATGATTATCGGGATTATAGGCAAAGAGCAATTTGGTGATGCTCTTGAGCCCATAAAGGATAAGACTGTTAAAGGCAAAAAGGTGGTCGTAAAACGATTCGAAGGGCTCAGCCAGGTAAACAAAGACAGAGAAAATGGCAAAACTGAATCAAAGATTGATATAAACGGCTTGAGAAAATGCCATCTGCTGTTTGTCTGCTCTTCAGAACAAAAAACCTTTAGAGAAATCATTGAATCGGTTAAGGCACATCCCGTGCTGACTGTCGGTGAAACTCAAAATTTCCTCGAAGTTGGCGGAATTATTAACTTCATTCCAAAAGCGGAAAAAGGAGAATTTGAGATTAACCTTGCCGCCGCCGAACACACCCGGCTTAAAATCAGCTCTAAGCTCCTGAGGATTGCAAACAGAGTTATTGAAGAAAAGCCATTGGAAAAGAAAAAGAATTGACTATGCTTAAACTGGCAAACATGACAATAAGAGACAAGCTAATATCAATTATTATGCTTGTATCCCTCATTGCGCTGATGCTGACAGGCCTTGTACTGTTCGGGTATGTACACATCACCTTCCGCAATTCCATGGTGCAGGATATATTAACAGATGCAGATATGACGGCAGATAACTGCAATGTAGCTCTGACCTTTAGAAATGTCGAAGATGTTGAGAAAACATTGGCTTCGCTCAAGTCCAAATCCTCCATTGTCTTTGGCGGTGTTTACACAGCCGATGGTGAAATTTTCTCAAGTTATTACCGTAAAGATAGCGATAGTTCGACCCGGCCATCGGAACTGAAAAAGGATGGTTATTATTTTGGAAATGGTTTTCTTACCGTGTTCAAAAGTATTGTCCTCGATGATGAAAAAATAGGAACGCTCTGTATTCGTTCGGACTTGAAACCGTTATCTATAATTTTTAAAAATAGTACCACCGTAATAGCTATAGTGCTGATTCTTTCTCTTACAATAGCTTACTTCTTGTCTGCAAGACTTCAAAAAATCATCTCTGCATCGATACTAAGTCTGGCTGATACCGCAAAAGCTGTCTCGGAAAAAAAAGACTATTCCACTCGAGCCGTAAAGCAGAGTAACGATGAGATAGGTTCGCTTATAGACGCTTTCAATGAAATGCTGGAGCAAATCCAGCAGCATGATTTAACATTGGTCAGTACCAACGAAAAACTCAGTGAAGAAATCGATTATCGTAAACAAGCGGAGGAGGCGCTGAGAGAAAGTAAACAACGCTTAACTACCGTATTGAATTCCATCTTAACCGGAGTAATAATTGTCGACGCTGAAACGCACAAGATAGCTGATGCAAATCCACTCGCTATGAAACTAATCGGCCTGCCAATCGGAGAGATTATCGGAAAAGTGTGCCATAAGTTTATCTGTCCTGCTGAAGAAGGCAAATGCCCAATAAGTGACTTAGGCCAATCGGTTGACCAGTCAGAACGAACACTCATAAATGGTAGGGGTGAATGTATCCCAATTTTAAAAAGCGTTACGCACACAGAATGGCAGGGACGTGAATTTCTTGTTGAAAGCTTTATAGATATTTCCGACCGTAAGAAGGCGGAGCAGACGCTACAAAACTTGAATAAAGAGCTTGAAGCCACGATTGATAAGCTTAGTCATGCTAACCGTGAGCTTGCTGATTTTGCTCACGCAGCAGCGCACGACTTGAAGTCGCCGCTAAGAGCCATCGGCAGTTTGGCTGATATTCTATCCATCGACTACAGGGGTAAGCTTGATAAACAGGGAAAAGAATATCTCGATATTATTTTGAGCAGAACAAAACGAATGAGTGAGTTAATAAGCAGCATATTGAGTTATTCCGAAATTAGCAATGTTGTGGAACAAAAAGAATACACAGACCTGAACATCATTGTTAAAGAAGCAATCAGCTTTGTAAATGTGCCTGAGAATATCGAGATAACAATAGAAAACCAACTACCCAAGGTATTCTGCGAGAAAACTCGTATCACACAGGTACTTCAAAACCTGATAGACAACGCAGTAAAATATATGGATAAATCACAGGGCTGGATAAAAATAGGCTGCGTCGAGAAAGATGACCGGTGGAAATTAAGTATTTCAGACAATGGCCCCGGCATCAACAAAAAATACTTTGGAAAGATTTTCCAAATCTTTCAAACCCTGGCCAGACGCGATGAGAGGGAAGCGACAGGTGTTGGGCTTGCGGAGGTCAAAAAAATTGTTGAGGCACATAACGGCAAAGTATGGGTCGAATCAAAATTGGGCGAAGGTAGTACGTTTTTCTTTACGTTAGCAAAAAAAGAAAGGGAGGTTACAAATGTACAGCTCCAAGTCGATAATGTTAATTGAGGACGATGATGTAGATGCAATCACCGTTCGCAGGGCGCTTAATGAACTCAAAGTTGTTAATAACTTGGTTCGTAAAGCTGACGGCGAAGACGCATTGGAGTACCTAGAGGACAACACCAATCCAAATCCGTGTGTTATTCTTTTAGACCTGAATATGCCACGCATGAACGGCATCGAATTCCTAAAAGCAGTCAAAGCCGATCCCGTGTTAAAAAGAATTCCAGTGGTGGTACTAACAACATCTGATGCAGAACAAAACATCCTTGAAAGTTATGACTCGGGGGTTGCCGGCTACATTGTAAAACCGGTGGACTATAGGCAATTTGTCGAAGCGGTGAGAACACTTGACATGTACTGGACCTTAAACAAATTGCCAATTTTGAAGCAGTAATTGCCCTCGTTTAGTAAAATATAGAGACACGAATAACCCGGCCTCTAACCGGCAATATATGTAACGCCTGTGAACCGTATTGATACTAACGGAGAGGGCGGGATTCGAACCCGCGGTACCCAAAAGGGCACACCGGTTTTCGAAACCGGCTCGATAAGCCGCTCCGACACCTCTCCA
>CAZUTR010000301.1:0-3214 GCA_964623545.1 uncultured Pirellulales bacterium
TTGCTAAAACGGCTTTGGAATTCTTTCGAACATTCGGATAAAATCGTCCCCGGTGCGTCCGAGCCGTTATCAATCACTTCGACAATGTCTGTAAGGCCGCATATTTGTGCATCTTCTATTGTAGCGTCATTTATAAATGGTTTTGCTTTAACCACAAAAGTGACCTTTTGGGTGGGAAGCTTTTCTATCAGCAAAAGGTCGAAAACTATTTCACCTGCGTTGTCACCGATGTAGAGGATTCGCTCGGCTGAGTTTATTTCTTTGCTAAGCTGGTTGAGCATATTTTTATCTAAAGGAGCTGATAGCGACTCGGTGATAGTTTTCTCAACATCTGTATGCTTTAATTCGGCCTTGACTCCGAAATCGATGACATTGCCGGCTATAGCCAAGCGAACAGCGGTTTCGAAGGCGTCGGGAGAATTATCAATTTGTTCCTCAAGTTCGACGTACATCTGCAGGGCCAGTTTATTAAAGCGATTCTTGATGTCCAGGTAGGGGTCCTCCATACCGGTTAGTTTGCGAATGACCGAATGAATCTTGTGGCCCATAATCGGGGGGCAATCCTGCAAGTCCATCTTCGAAGTTTCGCGTAAAACCTGGCGTAAAACCTGTTCGTGAATCCGCTCGTCGTCAGTGAATAATCTGACCGAATCAAGTGCCTGGCGAACAAAACATGGAATACAGTCAAAATAAGTTCTCATAGTGCGTCGGCCTTGCTATTTGTTCTTAAAAGCATTATCAGTCATTGCTATTCTGGTCTTATCATATATCCCTATACATATATTATGGGCATATGCTCATAATAAATCCAGTAAAATTTCAGAAATTTTTAAGATTTTTTTTCAAATTCAGTGTTTTGGACCTCTCAAAGGGTTTTTATCGGAGAATGAAAAGTGCGTGCAAAACCTTTATTTTGAGCTAAAATAGGCGGTAAATTAAACTGTTTTATTTCGCAGGAGATGATTGTGAAGATAGTTGCTGATGGTAATATTCCGTTTGTGAAGGAGTGTTTTTCCTCGATTGGTGAGGTTGAGGTGGTCAGTGGGCGGGAAATGACGGCGAATGTCGTCAGGGAAGCGGATGTTCTTTTGGTTCGCAGTGTTACACCGGTAAATAAGAAATTGTCGGCGGGCAGTAAGGTCAAATTTGTCGGCACGGCAACCATCGGCTTCGAGCATATCGATGTCGAGCATCTGAAAAATAACAATATCGGTTTTGCATCCGCATCCGGTTCAAATGCTAATTCGGTAGCTGAGTTCATAGTTGGGAGTTTGCTCGAGGTCGGCAAAAAACATAAGATAAAACTGGAGGGCAAGTCAATTGGAATTATAGGTGTGGGCAATGTCGGCAGCAGGGTCGAGAAGAAATGCGCTGCGCTTGGGATGAAAATTAAGTTGAACGACCCGCCGTTACAAAGACAAATGAAAGATAAAAAATATCGGCCGATAGAAGAGCTGTTCGATTGTGATATTATTACCCTGCATACACCTTTGACTTTCGAGGGGATTGATAAGACCTTTCATTTAGCTGACGATAAGTTTTTCAAGTCGCTAAAGGACGGCTGTGTGTTTATCAATACATCGAGAGGAGCTGTGCACGAAACTGAGGCGTTAAAGGATGCAATAAGCTCAAAGAAGCTTGGAGCTGTAATTCTTGATGTGTGGGAGGATGAGCCGAATATCGATGCAGAGCTTTTGGAGATGGTCGATATTGGTACGCCGCATATCGCCGGCTATTCGCTGGACGGCAAAGTTGCAGGGATGATTATGATATATAAAGCTGTTTGTGAGTATTTTGGAATAAAGGCCGAATATGATATGGAGTCATTTTTGCCTGAGGCGAAAGTGCCGCAGTTAAAAGTGGCAGTCAAGGATATTGATGAGCAGGAGGTTTTGCGGCAAACCGTAGCTGCTGTTTATGATATTAAAAAAGACGATGCTAATCTTCGTTGGATGCTGGACAGGACGATGGGTAAAAGAGGGGTGTTTTTTGACGACTTACGGAAGAATTATCCGGTGCGAAGAGAATTTCAGAATACGAAAGTTGTTGTCAAGGGCGACAGTATAAGTGAGAAGTTAAGGGGAATTGGTTTTGAGGTATCGCCAGGTTGAAAGAAATAAAAGGCAAAGGTGAGAATGTAATTGAGTGGTCGAGGGGTCAGCTGGATTTTTCCAGTGGGACTTTAGTGATGGGTGTGTTGAATGTTACGCCGGATTCTTTCAGCGATGGTGGAGAGTTTCTGGATACAGACAAAGCCATTGAGCACGGATTGGGGATGGCGACGGATGGCGCTGCAATCATAGATGTTGGAGGTGAATCGACTCGGCCGGGTGCTAAAGCTGTTTTAACAGATGAGCAGCTCGACCGGGTTGTACCTGTAATCGAAGGGCTGTGTCAAAAGGTTAATGTTCCCATCAGCATAGATACGAGAAACCTTGAAGTTGCAAAAGTGGCTTTAAGAGCCGGGGCGGGGATGTTAAACGATATAACAGCTCTTGCGGATGAGCGAATGGGTAAACTGGTGGCTGAGAGAAAAGTGCCGGTTGTGTTGATGCATATACAGGGTACACCTGAGACAATGCAGGCCGAGCCGAAATATGAGGATGTGGTCGGCGAGGTTCTGGAGTTTCTTTTGACAAGAGCAAAGCGGGCGGAGGAGCTTGGCATTGCCGGGAATATGATTTTTATCGACCCGGGGATTGGGTTTGGAAAAACGTTGGAGCATAATTTAGAGCTTTTAAGAAATATCAATAAGTTTGTTGAGACCGATTACAGGGTGCTTATTGGGACGAGCAGAAAAAGTTTTATTGGAAAGCTCACTGGTAAAAACAAGCCGGCGGACAGGATATTCGGCACGGCTGCGACTATTGCAATGTGTGCAGCAGCAGGCGTTTCAATCGTCCGCGTCCACGATGTAGCTGAAATGGTCGATGTAGTAAAAGTGGTTAACGCTGCGTGTTAACGCCGAGTCAGTCGAAAAATAACATCATCCCAGCAGGCTGGGGGAAAATCTATTTGATGCCTGCGTGGTAGGATTGGAGTGACTTCACTGAGCCGGGATTTTTTCGATAAGCTGCGATGCCTTTGGCGGCAGCGGCGGCAGCGGCGGTTGTAGTGACGTACGGTAATTTGTACTTGATAGCCGCCTTGCGAAGATATGAATCATCGTATTTGCTCAGCTTGCCGGCAGGAGTATTGACGATAAGGTGGATTT
>CAZUTR010000302.1:0-3202 GCA_964623545.1 uncultured Pirellulales bacterium
GGGGTCTGAGCCTGTGGTGCCGATGATGCGAATGCCTTCGTAGTGGATTCTTCCGATGGGTGTGACAACATCCCTTGCGAATCTGCCGCCGCAAAGAACGATGTTGAGAATACCATGGCCGACAAGTTTTTCAAATAACTTTTCTAATGTGTCTGGATTGGAGCCAAAATACATTACATCATCATAATAAATGCCTTTAAGTTCTGATATACTCATTACCGCTTTGCTTGCCTCAATACCCAAACCACTCAGTGCCGGATTTTTTGAAAGCAGTGTAATTTGTGCAGATTTTCCATAACACTCAAGGAAATTACTGAGAATGTTTCCAGAAACCTTTATATCTGCAACAATAAGTAGCTGGCTATTTGCTTTTAAGGTTTTCCTTTCTTTTGTGGCGTAAGCATTTTCGACACAGGCCCACGGTTCGATAAGGGCCAAGGCTGAAGCAGGAAGCTGCTGCGAAACAGGTATTAACATTGACTCGCCTTCGGGTGAGTTAATGATTCGCTGGTCCATTAACACATATTGTTGAAGTGCCCCTTCGAAGTTGTATCCGAAAGCGGCGTTGGAGCCGGTGGTTTTCAGCCAGCGGTAATCGGTTTGAACAAGGTAACGCTGGCCTGGTCTGAAATCTTCCACATTTGGGCCGATAGCCTCAATTTGAACTACTGTTTCATGGCCGGGTACTGTTGGTTTTTCATCGGGGACGTAGCTGGGGATTTCTTTGAGTATATTAAAGTCGATGCCGGAGATAATTTTGCCTTTGCGGACATGCGAGGAGAACTGCTTGAGTAATTTTAGGTCTGAAAAACACAGCCCGACCGCTTCGACGCGGCAGAGAATCTGATGCGGCCCGGCGTGAAAAACCTGCTTGGTTTTATTCAAGACAAGCTCATCCGGACCAACCAGTTGAACAGCGTTTTGAGTTTTCGGTAAATTCGACATAGTTTAGAATTTTCAAGTTATTTCTTACTTTATCTGAACTCTCCCAATGGCCAGGCATCTTTAGGCTGGAATTCGGTAAGCTCAAACGAATTTCGAACAATTTGCCGTAGTTGAGCCAGTATTTTAATTTGCTCAGTTGCTTTTGCCTGCATAAGGATATTTCCTATTGCTGTTGCCTCAACGGGGCCAGTGATTACCATTTTGCCGAGAGCGTTCGCTGTAAACTGGTTTAGCAGCTTACTCTGTGAGCCGCCGCCGACAATGTGCAGGCAATCAATCTTCGTGGCCGAGGCGTCTTCAATCTGCTCCATAACTTGTCGGTACTTCAGTGCCAAATTCTGCAAAATGGCTCTGACCATTTGCCCCTTGTCCTCAATCCTTTGCTGGTCTGTTCTTGTCAGGTAATCATTTATTCGGCTGGGCATATCGCCTGGCGGCAGAAAACAGATGTCGTCAACATCGATATGCACCGAAAACGGCTTTGCTTTCTCGGCCAACGCAGTAAGCTGAACATAGGACAGGTCATCGCCTTCACTTTGCCATTGTCTTTTACATTCCTGCACAAGCCAAAGTCCCATGATGTTCTTCAAAAGACGAATCGTATTTTCAACGCCACCTTCATTTGTGAGTGAATAATCGAAAGTTTGGTCATTAATAATCGCCTTAGGAATTTCGAGGCCCGTCAGCGACCAGGTGCCGCTTGAAAGATAGGCCCAGTTAATATCCTGCTCGGCCGGGACTGAAGCAACGGCGCAGCCGGTATCGTGCGAGGCAACTGCAATTACAGTTATCTGCCCGCAACCACACTCTTTGGCAATTTCCTTGGTTAGCTTTCCGACAACGGTGCCCGGCTGGACGACTTCGGGCATAATATCAATCGGCAATGATAGTTTTTCGAAGATTTCTTTAGACCATTGTCCAGTCCTCATATTCATCATTTGTGATGTACTTGCGAGGGTGTATTCGGCGAAAGCTTGACCACAGAGAAAATATGACACGAGGTCGGCAATGAAAATCAGTTTCTTTGCCTTCGCTAAAACATCGGAGTTTGTCAGCCGCATTGCAAGAAGCTGATAAACGCTGTTAAACTGAATAAACTGTAAGCCGGTGTGTTCATAGATTTCGCGTTTCGGCATAATTTCAAATGCCTTTTCCATTATCTCATTGGTTCGACTGTCACGGTAATGATATGGATTTTCTATCAACTTTCCTTTCTCATCAATCAAACCAAAATCAACGCCCCAGCTATCGACACCGAGACCAGCGATGCTTCCGCCAGCTTGACTGGCCGCTTTTGCAATACCGGTTTTGATTTCAGAGAACATTCGCTGAAAATCCCAACGCAGAGAACTATTTTGCTCAATCGGGCCGTTGGTAAAACGGTATATTTCCTGCAAAGTCAGCTCGTCAGCGGAGACAGTACCCAGCATCACTCTGCCGCTCTCGGCGCCAAGGTCAACTGCGATATATTTTTTTTGGCCTGACATCCACGGTTCCTCTTGCGACTCTTAACGAATATACAAGCGTCGAAAATACGCCGGTTGCTTTAATATTGATAGGGAGTTTTTATAACGCAAATTCTCTGTTTTTGCAAATTCAAAATACTGTTTTGCTTGCGTCAATTTCGCAGTTTATCTTTTTAATTTGATGTGGTTCAACCTCAGCACACAGTATCAAATTTTTTAGATAAAAAGTTGGTTTTGTTTTGTTCTCACTTTGGTTATACTACTTTTGCTTTTAAATGTATTAATAGAGCTGTTTTGGGAGTTTAGAAAATGGCGGAAATTTTTGATTGCGTGGTTATCGGCAGCGGACCCGGTGGATATTATGCGGCGATACGCTGTGCGCAAAAAGGCGCAACAGTGGCCATCGTGGAAAAATCTGAGTTCGGAGGTACTTGTCTGAATCGCGGGTGTATTCCATCAAAGGCATTACTCGGCTCTGCTCATGCCTTGCTGAGAGCAAAGCAGGCTCCTGTTATGGGAATCGGTATTGCTTCAGTGTCGCCGAACTGGACAAAAATACAGGAGCGCAAAGACAGTATAGTAGGTGGTTTTAGAAAAGGACTTACTTCTATAGTGCAAAGTAATAAGATTAAGATATTCGAGGGCAAAGGTATAGCCAGTTCAGCAAACAAAGTAAACGTCAAATCAAATAATGGAAGTGTTGAGCTTGAGGCAACAAAGGGGGTAATTATAGCTACTGGTTCCGAGCCGATTGAGATTGGTGCTTTTCCATTTGACGGCCAAACGGTTTT
>CAZUTR010000303.1:0-3150 GCA_964623545.1 uncultured Pirellulales bacterium
GGAATATATAGGCAACAGCGGTTTGCAAAGTGAGTAACATAAGAACAAAGGCCGGGGGAAACTTTTCTGTTTCACATCCCGGCCTTTAGTTCGTTTCCGTTAAGAAGTCACAAACAGTTTTTTTTATTTACTATCCGCTAAACGCGGTTACTGGTCTTTGGCTTCGAACTCAGCGTCGATTACATCATCGCCGCCCTTTCTTTTCACTTCGCCTTCTGGCGGAGGCGGAGGGGCCTGCGGGCCTGGTTGGCCTTGAGCTCCCGTCCCTGCGGCGCTCTTTTTGGCCGCCTCTTCGTAAAGTATTTTGCCTAATTCCTGGCTGGTTGTGCTTAGATTTTCAATGGCCTTTTTGATAGCGTCTGCGTCTTCGCCTTTTATCGCTTCCTTCAGGTTATTGACCGCACCCTCGATTTTGCCGCGAGTATCGGCTGAGACCTTGTCACCGTGTTCTTTTAGTGTCTTTTCGGTTGAATATACCAGCTGGTCCGCCTGGTTCTTCAAATCAACCACTTCCCGCTTTTTCTTATCATCCTCGGCGTGGGACTCGGCATCTTTTTTCATCTTTTCAACTTCTTCTTCACTCAAGCCAGAGCTGGACTTGATTTCAATCGATTGCTGCTTACCGGTTCCGAGGTCCTTGGCTGAAACGTTCAAAATACCGTTGGCGTCAATATTGAAGGTAACCTCAATTTGCGGAATACCTCGTGGTGCAGGCGGAATATCGGCAAGCTGGAACCTGCCGAGCGTGCGGTTGTCCCGTGCGAAATCTCTCTCGCCCTGCAGGACGTGAATATCAACGGTGGTCTGGCTGTCGGCGGCGGTCGAGAAAATCTCCGCCTTGCTCGTTGGGATTGTTGTGTTGCGTTCAATCAGCCGGGTCATAACTCCGCCTAAGGTCTCGACGCCAAGCGACAGCGGCGTAACATCCAAAAGCAAAATATCTTTGACGCCGGCATCGCCTGCCAGAACAGCTCCCTGAATGGCGGCGCCTAAAGCAACCACTTCATCAGGGTTGATACTCTTGTTGGGTTCTTTACCAAATATAGCTTTTACGATTTCCTGGACTTTCGGAATTCTTGTCGAGCCGCCGACAAGCAGTATTTCGGCAATCTCACCTGATGGCAGTTTCGCGTCCTCCAATGCTCTTTGGCACGGTGACTTGAGCCGCTCGAAAATTGGTTCAGCCAGCGATTCGAACTTGCTTCGGCTGACGGTAATCTGCAGGTGTTTGGGCCCGGAAGCATCGGCGGTAATGAACGGCAGATTTACCGTGCTCTCTAATTGAGTGCTTAGCTCGCACTTGGCCTTTTCGGCAGCTTCTTTCAGCCGTTGATGCGCCATCGGGTCGGTGCGCAAATCTATACCTTCGGTCTTCTTGAACTCATCGGCCAGATAATTTATCAAAACCTCGTCCAAATCATCACCACCCAGATGTGTATCACCATTGGTGCTGAGCACCTCGAAGACGTTATCGCCGATGTCCAGAATTGAAATGTCGAATGTCCCGCCGCCGAAATCAAAGACGGCGACCTTCTCGTTCTTTTTCTTCTCAAGCCCGTAGGCAAGCGCTGCTGCGGTCGGCTCATTAATAATTCGCTCGACCTTAAGTCCCGCTATTTTGCCCGCGTCCTTGGTCGCCTGACGCTGTGAGTCGTTAAAATATGCGGGTGTGGTAATCACGGCGCTGGTAACCTGCTCGCCGAGGTAATCCTCCGCGGTCTTTTTCAAATCCTGTAAGACCATCGCTGATACCTCCGGCGGTGTATATTCCTTGTCGCGAACCTTGACCTTGACCAGCTCCTCGGAGCCGCCGGTGATTTTGTATGGAACGATTTTTTCTTCCGATGATACCTCGCTGTGCCGTCGGCCCATAAAGCGCTTGATGGAGAAGACCGTGTTTTCGGGGTTGGTTACCTGCTGGTGACGGGCGATTTGGCCAACCAACCGCTCGTTCTTATCTGTAAAGCCGACCACCGAAGGCGTAAGTCGCGAGCCGGAAGAGTTAATCAATACCTTCGGCGATGAGCCCTCCATCACTGCAACAACGGAATTTGTCGTTCCCAGGTCTATACCTATTATTTTAGCCATAATTAGCTCCCTTCGTAATTTTCGTCTTGCGTATATCGTATTGAGTATTGCGTTCTAAGTAAATTCAAAACCAACAGCTTAATATTGCAAAACCCGTGCCAGTTACAACCCTCTTCCTGCCTCCGGCAGGAGGCAGGGAACTTAACCTCTTTTATTTCAGGAACTTAGCTTTTTCTACCCTCTGCCCTCTGTTATCCACCGTCTGTCATCCGTCATCCGTCCTCCGCTCTATTGTGCCATTTTGGCAGACCGAAACGTTATAGTCACCGCCGGGAACGCAGAGGGCGCGGAGTTTTTTAGACAGGATAACAGGATATATATGATATTCAGCCACGAAGACACGGAGTCACAAAGAGATTAACTATATAAAAAGGAACTTTGAGCCTTGGTGCCTTTGTGGCCAAAAAGAAAAAGCTGTTTTTTCCTTGATTTGAAGATTAAAAAAGTGTATAATGTATTATTGGCTTTGGAGGGAGCCAAAGCACCAAAAAAGAATTGAGGATATTAAGCGGTTTTACTGATTTGTGTTTGTGCAGGTCGCATTGGTTTGGTTATGCACGATGTAACGGTGCCATTTTTTAGTGCGCCATATAAAATATTGGCCGATATGAACTATTCTGAAAATGTCAAGCTGAGGTTGTCACAAATGAAAACAAAAGTATTTTTAGTTGTAGTAATTTTTTGTTTTTCGAGTGGCTGTGGTTTGGTGCAATTGGCAGAGTATGAACGTCTTAGAAACCTTGAAATGGACAAGTGGATGCAAGAATGTGTCAAAGAGAGTCATGTGCTTGCAAAGGGTATGACACTAAAAGAGGTTGAGCGTGCTTTGTGTTTGACATATAATTCCCTTGCGCTTGTGATGACTGGTCCGGGGTATGAATTATATGAGATACCAAATTCAGATAATTCACCTCGTATCGGATATGACCTGGATGCTCAGTCCGATTGTCGTCGGTGGAATAAAGATTTCGGTCTTGTTTTCGGAATTAAGTCGGGTAGGTTTTGGTGTGAGAACGGCCGGTTAAGTTATTGGTCGCTTGAGCGTGGAGGGAGAAATTTATA
>CAZUTR010000304.1:0-3141 GCA_964623545.1 uncultured Pirellulales bacterium
TGTTGGAAAAATACATACAAGATTACGCCAAGGGTTCTGATATCGATGCAGAGGCGTACTATTATTCGGCTGCGTGTCACAGGCGGACCGGACAGTTCGAAAAGGCCATCGAATACTATCAGAAGGCGGCTGACGACTGGCCTGATTTTGTGTTGGCCGGCAGCGCCCAGAATTTAATTATGTGGTGCTATGTAGTATTAAGAGATACCGGCAGTTTGTCGCCGCAGCAGGCGGATATCCTGATAGAAGAGTCCCTGATGGCGGTTGTTGAGAAGTTTCCTGATACTCAATGGGGTTATCGTGCAGCGGTGAAACTGGGTAATATGAGCTATGGGAAAGGTCAGATGGATGCTGCTGTCGGCTTTTATGAGGTTTACATGGCATTTGCCGACCCGAACGATTACTTTTTTGAATATGTGAAAACAAGGCTTGAGAAGCTGAGAACAGCAAATAATTAATTCTGTGTGAGGTAAAGTTTCGATATTTATGATTGGACTTTGAAGAGGAGAATATCGTTATGAAGGATATGGAAATCAGTAAGATAACAATCGGATTTGCCTTTTTTTTATTATTATTTGCAGCGAATTCTTTTATGTTTGCGTGTCCGACTCATGATTGCGAGCCATGTCAGAAATGGGACCCTATTGATAAGAGGTGTGAGCCGGTAAATCCCTGTGCGTGTAATTGTGTGGAGTGCAAGAGTAAAAGTCAGGCCCAGTATGGCTGCATGGAAGAATGGGGAGATTACTGCTGTGCTCGGCTATGGAATCCTGAAACTCATATTTGCTGTCATGCAGAGGACTGCGGCCCTGGTTGCGAACCCTGCCCTCTTGATTGTTATGTTTGCATAGACCACGAATGCAAGACTTGTCAAGAAGCGTATGGCCAATGCTGCACATGCGTGGATGGCTCTTGCGAGCCATGCAAATGCTGGGATAAGGGTGCGGATATCACAGGGGATATAATTGTGCAGAATGCGATAATCTGTGAAACCAAGACATATACTTCTACTTTATCGACTTCGGACTATGACCATTGGCACGCGGATTGTTTTGAAGATCCTTGGGGTGGTTTATATGATATTGATGCCAACGTACCTGATTCGCTTGTTTATTCCTGGTCTGCGATACCACTCAGTAATCCTCAAGCGGGAACGTTTATAGGTGATACGAACCAATCGAGTGTTACCTGGAAGGCGCCGCCTTGTAAAGGTTTTGTGAAAATCCAGCTTACAGTTGATGATAAGCCGGATCCGATGGACTATCAATGCCCTGGGGGCGGAAACAATCGTAACGACGATGCTATCACCATAAGTAAGGCAGTAATGGTCTCATTGCCGGCAGGAGGTGGAGAGGATATCTGCGGCTGTTGTGATAATTCGGATTGCGGGCCTTGCCAGGAATGCAATGAAAACTCTTGCGAAGATATATGCGAGGAATGCGAGGAGTGCATAAACGATGAGTGCGTAGATGATTTTGGACCTTGTGGCCCCAGTGGGGGGTGCACGGCTTTGACAGATTTAGATTGGTTTTTGATTCATACCAATTTTGAAAATATTGACCGTTGCAATGCTTGCCTTCAAGCCCCAGCTGACGGAACTTATAATTGTATCGCCTGGACAGTTGGCGTTACAGATCGCTGGATTTGGGATGAGGTTGATTATATAATAAATGGCGGCGATGGAGATGGGCATGTATATGTTGATGACTTTGAGGGGTATTATAATCAGAATGGTTATCCTGCGATCGTATATGCTGAATCTGTGTTCGATCCAACACATGGGGCTATTCCCCTTTCCAACAATTGTGCATCGAGCAAATGTGGAGATAAAATAAGAATACGACATGATCGGAATGAAATGGAAGGTGGCGTTTACGGTTATATCTATGACACTTATAATGAGTAGAGATGAACTAAATATATAAAGGAACGTATCATGGAAAAGAAAATTATAAGAAGGATTATCCTAGCCGGGATTATTTTACTTGCAACAATTTCGTTCTCATCGGTTGGTTCTGAAGTTGGAGAAAAGCTTGCAAGTTGGCGAGAGCATATTCTAACGAAAGGTAACTTAGGCGGAGTCGAATATAACTCTAAAGCTTATCAGGAACTTATTGAAATGGGGCCAAATTGTCTGCCCGATCTATTTATTGCGTATCGCGATGAACAAAATCTACACGTTTTATATTATTATGAGGGATTAATCAGGAGGATTGGTCGTTTTGATTTTTTTATGTATTCTAAAGAGTCTTTAAAGAAAAACAATTACGAACTTCAGTGTACAGAAGATATTCCTTTCTTAAATGAAGAGATTGGTGAAAATGGGCGGCCAGTGCTTCCACAATCTTTGCGTATTGTTGCGAAAAGGGATAAGCTGCTTCAGTGGTGGAATCAGCGCGAATCATTCTTAAAAAGAGGTAAGGTAATAGAAAAAATTCGAACCTCAAGCGGCAGTACAAGAGACAAGTTTATCGAATATAACAAAACGAAATATCGTCAACTTTCCAAATTGCACGTATACGGTATTTATAACATTCCCTACTACATAGATGTTATTGAGCAAGATAACAATCCGATAATTTTTTGTGATTTTCTACGTATGATATATCGTGAGGAGTACCGAGCCATCAGCCCAACGAGTGATGTGGTTGAAAACACGTGGAAAGTTGATTCTAAATATCCAACACGAATTTCAAAACTTGAAATAATTTGCAAGTGGTGGGCAGAAAACCGAGATAAATATACAAAACTCACAGATTTGTATAAAGAAATTAATCAACGAATGGAGAAACTATGTCCGACGACCACTACCCAGCCAGACGTGGATCCTAACGCAAATTAGTAAGAAGGGAATTCTTGTCAGGAGTGTGTGAACAATACTTGCGTATCGTGCACCGACATTGACAAAACCTGTTGTGATGATGGCAGTTGCTGCGACCTGTATGATGAGTTCTGTTGTGACGACACCCTCTGCTGTCCGAAAAGATGTGGAAAGGATCTTACAGAGAATCAAAGACGAGAAGTAAATAATTTTCGTTAAAAAAAAGTTATAATAAATTTTGTGCTAGGAATTCTGTGGTAATTTTACATATTTTTCCGCAAATAAACTGACCAGCCATTTGTTCTTTGACAATTTAAGGT
>CAZUTR010000305.1:0-3137 GCA_964623545.1 uncultured Pirellulales bacterium
CACAGGAAAATCTTCTCGGCTTTGTAATCAGAGGTTACTGGGACAATCAGAAACATCCCAGCATCGAAGCGCCGATAGGAAGTTTCTTCGGCTGTTCGCACGGCTTGTCGGCACAGTATCAGTCTGCTGTTCATTCGGTTAATTCCAGTGCGGGACTATCCATTTTTTTACCGATGCCTTTTGCCGAACGAGCGCTTTTCACTCTTACTAATGAAGGACCCGGAGGCAGAGACCACGTTTACTACACTATCGATTATACACTGGATGCCCCTTTGCAGAAGAAATTCGGCAGGTTGCATGTTCAATATCGCAGAGAAAATCCCACGACACTTAAGGAGGACTTTGAAATACTGCCCAAACGCGAAGGTTCGGGAAGATATATCGGCTGCGTGCTTGGTGTTCGTGTACTGGAGCCGGACTGGTGGGGCGAAGGTGAGGTTAAAATATACCTCGATGGCGATACGGATTTCCCAACCATTTGCGGAACCGGCACTGAAGATTATATTGGCCAAAGCTGGGGACTTCAGGATGCAGCTTACCTTTATGGTGGCACGCCTTTGAACAAAGAAAAGCTCTTCTCGATGTACCGCTGGCATATCAAGGACCCGGTGTACTGGAAAAAAGATATTCGCGTCACCATCCAGCAGATAGGAGCATCGCAGGAGCGTGGCTATTTCGAAAGACAAGATGACTGGACGACAGCAACATTCTGGTACGAACCGATACCTTCCGAGCCGCTTGTTCAGTTTTTACCTTATAGCAAGCGTTCAGTCGAGTTAATTGAAAAACCTGATGAACCACCGGCAAACAAAGAAGTGCTCCACGTAGGTGACTTCAAGCTTATATATGACCCGAGCGTCGGTGAAAGTGAGCAGTGGTACATAAACGACCATTGTTTCATAATGGCAGAAGATGGAACCTGGCATATGTTCGGCATAACGGACGAGGAGCCCGCCAGTCCAACTAATGAGGATGTTTTGGCTCATGCTACCGCTGAGAAATTAACTCAGAGCCCGTGGAAAAAGCAGCCGCATGCACTTACCGTTGACCCCGCCCAGAGAGAAAGGCATTTATGGGCACCGCATGTAATTAAGCACAATGATTTGTACTATATGTATTATTGCCCCGGCGACAATAACAACAGGAAATATAAGATTCATCTGGCAACTTCCGAAGACCTCTATAACTGGCAGCGTCATCCCGACAATCCAATGCTTGTAGATGGTTATGATGCCCGCGACCCATTTATCCTGCGTGTGGGAGACAAATGGGTTATGTACTACACGGCAACAAGCACACCAAGCGGCGGCAATCATGTTGTTTACTGCCAAACGAGCGATGACCTGATACATTGGGCAAACAGGCAGACTGTTTTCACGGACCCATCTACCGGCACATACGGGGGGCCCACGGAATCACCCACTGTCATTCGGCGGGGAGAATATTATTATTTGTTCATCGGACCACGTGACAACTATACAACCACTTGCGTATATCGAAGCGAAGACCCGTTCAAATGGACCATCGACCAGGAAGTCGCCAGAATAAATTCTCACGCCGCCGAAGTTATTCGCGATGTTGACGGTAGCTGGTATGTAAGCCATTGCGGCTGGGGGCAGGGCGGCTTATATCTTGCTCCATTACGGTGGCATGATGATGTAGATGAAAATGATACTTCTTTACCAATACCAGTGTCTCTGTAATCAATAGGGACATTTTATAATATAAAGGAAAAGATGGCAGACCAAATAAGCATCGTTGTTCGCTCAAAGATTCGTGGCAAAAACAAGCGTATTGACTAAATTACATGAAAATGATATAATACAGTAAATGGCTTATGCTGTGCTGTTATAGTTATAGAAGATGGTGGTTCAATGGGTGGTAAGTTTTTTACAATCCTTTTTGTCTTCTGTCTATTGTTCTCCTCGATGGCTTTGGCAGAATACTCGCTTCAACAATGCGATGTTAGCACTGATGGAACTGTAGATGGATATGACCTTAGGCTGCTCTGCGAAAATTGGCTTTGTGACTGCAATACGGTCTCCTGTGGAAAGGCAGATATAGATGACAATAACACGGTTGATTTTAAGGATTTCGCCGGACTTGCCGATTTTTGGATGGAGAGCGACCCGTCAGCATACCTTGTGGGGTGGTGGAAATTTGATGAGGGAAGTGCATTTTGGACTTACGACTCTTCCGGCAATGGCCACACCGGTGTTATGAACAACATGACTCCTTCGGACTGGGTTAGTGGAAAGCGTAATCTGGCCCTTGAATTTGACGGTTACAATGACCTTGTTGTATTGTATGAAGAGGACAACGGCTTGGGGCAATATTTCACAAGAGACTTTACTATCTCTGCGTGGGTCAACCAATATTCAAGCCCGGGAAGACAAACAATAATTGGTATTGAGTCAACGTCAGAATTTACAACGTATGGTTTTGAAGGATTCACACTTGAATTGTTCGATGGAGTTCCTCGACTTTTCATAGCATATGAGGAAACCGAGCAGGGCGAGTACCCCGATATGACAAGAGACATAGTTTCAGCCAACACCGCGGTACCACCCAATCAGTGGCATCATATTTGTGCGGTTAGAAGCGGCTCGGATGTCTGGTTTTATCTTGACGGGCAACTCGACGCGGTGGTTCAGGTAAGTCCTGAGAACATTAATTTTGGTTCGGATTGGCCGGGGTATGATTCAATCGGAGCAACCTCGGATTTATATTACTACCGAAACGAGTTTTACCACGGAAGAATCGACGATGTTCGGATTTATAATCAGGCCTTAACTGAGCAAGTTTTGTTCCTGCTGTCTCAGGACTCTATCGCATGGGCGCCAACTCCTACGGATTCTGCCACGAATATGTCTATAGACTCAAAGCTAAAATGGGAAAAAGGTTTCTTGGCGGCTGATTCGAATTGCCATGATGTTTATTTAGGCACAGATTACTCTGAAGTTGAAAATGCTACAAATCTTGATTTAGATGTATATCACGGCAGACAAACTTCTACAATTTTTGACCCTTGTGTACTTGAAGTCAGCACAGATTATTATTGGCGAATCGATACGATTGATGTTAATGAGACTGTTCATCAGGGTAATATTTGGACATTCTCAACTGCTGACATAAAT
>CAZUTR010000306.1:0-3128 GCA_964623545.1 uncultured Pirellulales bacterium
GTCCGCAATCGCTTGCATCTTCTCAATGTCACTCGGCTTTCTCAAATCAAGATAAGGTCGAATATGCAGCTCGCCATCACCCGCGTGACCATAGAAACTCATCTCGATGTTATATTTTTTGCCAATTTCCTCCAGGGCCGTTATATACTCGACAAGCTTATCATTACCTACCGAAACATCCTCGATAAAAGGTATCGGATGTTTTCTTCCCTTCTTTCTATCCAGCAGCGGCACTGCATCTTTGCGCATCTTCCACAGCCGCTCTTGCGTTTCATCGTCGAAAACAATCAATCTGTTCTCCGCTAACCCACCAACTGCTGAATCTGTCTTGTTGATTTTCTCTTTTACCTGCTCTCGTGTGTCACCGATATGCTCAACCAAAAGAACCACAGCGCCTTTCTCTGGAACAATGTCGCGATACTGAACCAGTCCCTCACGCGCTATATCCATCAAATATCTATCCATAAGCTCACAAGCTGTCGCTCCGCTTTCAACGATAATCGGAACCGCACGTGCCATCTTCTCCAGCGAATCAAATTCAAGCTGCAGCAATCCCTTTTCCGCTGGCACTTCAACAGTCCTAAGCGTAATCTTTATGAATATAGCCAGAGTCCCTTCCGACCCAGCTAACAGCCGAGCCAAATCTATTTTGCCGCCGTGAAATATTCCTCCTATGGTGTACCCGCTGCTGTTGCGCCTGCTTTTAGGCAGCGCATTGGCAATAGCCTGCTCCCTGCCTGAAACAAGTGATATACATTGTTTCGCTATCGATGCAACTATACTGTCCTTTATTTTCTCCGGCTCACAATCATTCTCAAATTTTACTAAACTGCCGTCAGCCAAAACTGCTTCTATACTCTCTACGAAGTCCCCTATATAACCGTATTGCAGAGAATGCGCCCCCGTGGCGTTATTCGCCACACATCCACCAATTACTGCGCGGTTGCTCGTTGATGGGTCAGGACCGATTTTCCTGCCGTAGCCGGACAGACAATCATTCAGCTCATCCAGCACTACACCCGGCTCACAAACCACTTTCTCACCGTTAGCGGATACACTGATAATTTTGTTCATGTATCTGCTCATATCGAAAACGATACCGCTGCACAGTGACTCACCAGCCACGCCGCTGCCCGCCCCGCGAGCCGCTATCGGTACCCTCTTTTCAGCCGCATATTTGACAACTGCAACCACATCGCCCCTGTCGCGCGGCGCAACCACACAGCCCGGCACTATACGATAAATACTGGCATCGGTGCTGTACGCCGCCCTGTGCAGAATATCTGCAAAAACATCACCACGCACAACCTCAGCTAAATCTTTCGATATTTTCTGCCAATTATTGCGCATAGTACCCTCTATGCTCCTATATACTTTGGATTTCGACTACTCATCGGATTCGTCGGACAGTATTTCGTTTTGTAACGCAGGACCATTTTCCTGCAAAGCTGCAAGGTCCTCTTCACTCACCTGTCCCTTAATGAATTGTTGAACTGTTGAATCAGGATGTTCGCGAATATATTCCGGCTCGCCGTCGGCGATAATTTTGCCTTCGTGCAGCATAATTATGCGGTCGGCGATTTTATATGCGCTGGTCATATCATGAGTAACAGCTACGCTGGTAATACCGAGACTTTTCTCAAGTTTCAAAATAAGCTCATTGATGATATCAGCTCGAATCGGGTCAAGCCCTGTTGTCGGCTCATCATACAATACCACCTCAGGATTCATCGCAATTGCTCTCGCCAGCGCCACCCTCTTGCGCTGACCGCCCGAAAGTCTTGCCGGATAATATTCCTGAAAACCGTCGAGCCCAACCATCACAAGTTTCATTTTAACAAGCTCCTCGGCATCCTTGCGACTGGTTTTCTTATAGTGCTGCCTTATAGGAAACAGCACATTCTCAGCCACACTTAAGCTGTCAAACAGCGCACCTCCCTGAAACAGAAATCCGAAATGCATTCGTATCCTGTTCAGCTCCTGCTCTTCAAGCTCATCGATGCGTTCACCCTTGAAGTAAACTTCACCTTCACTTGGCCTGAGCAGCCCTATAAAATGTTTTATCAGTACCGTCTTACCACAGCCGCTCGGCCCAATCACAACCGTCGTCTTACCCTTTTCTATCAAAAGTGATATATTATCCAGAACGGTGTTTTTGCCGAACCTTTTAGTGACATTCTTAAGGACAATCAAACCGTCACCGTCACTTATCTGTCCCTCGTTTTCAACCATTTACTTTTCCGATTTTGTCCTCTGCTTGCCCTGCGTAGCCCACAGGGCGAAGCGGGGTCTTCAGTCATCTGTCCTCTGTCAAACAATACTCTTGACTGTCCAAAACGTATTGTAAATCGACTTGAAAACCACAGCCAGCATAAAGTCCAGCGCCAATATAGATATAAAGCTCGCCACGAACGCCTCTGTGCAGGCCCGTCCGACACCCTCAGCGCCTTCTCGGCACGTAAATCCCTTATAACAGCTTATCGCCGCAATCGCCGCACCGAAGAAAAAGCCCTTAATGACACCGATTGTCACGTCCCACATCTCTACGCCGTAAGCGCTGAAGCTCCAGTATGACTTGCTGTTAATCCCCAGCATAACAACACTCACAAGATACCCGCCGACAATACCCATTAAATCCGCATAGATAATCAGGGCCGGCGTAAGCAAAAGGCACGCCAAAACCCGCGGCGCTACAAGATATCGCACCGGGTCCGTCCCCATACTCCTCATTGCCTCAATCTGCTCGGTAACGTTCATTGTTCCCAACTCAGCCGTCAGCGCCCCGCCGATTCGTCCCGCAAGCATGACCGCAGCTAATACAGGCCCTAATTCCTTGACCACTGAAATATTAATCAGCACACCTAAATGTTCTTGCAGCCCCATACCCGCCAACTGGTCGTACGCCTGTATCGCCAGCGTCATTCCCACGAACGCTCCGGTAATCATAATCACCGGCACGCTTCGCACACCGATGATATTCATCTGCGCCCACATCAGTGGATACGTATGACTCCGGCAGCAGCTCCGCATCGATACCAGCATCGACTCCCACACGAACCTTGCGAACCGCCCGATATTGCCCACTCCCTTTACCGTTTTGACTCCAATCAATGATACGGCGACCACCG
>CAZUTR010000307.1:0-3128 GCA_964623545.1 uncultured Pirellulales bacterium
GGACTCGAACCTCAAAGGGTGTGGGAAAAGAATTTTCCCACGTCGTCGGTGTGACAGGAGCGAGCGAAAGCGAGTGACGCCAGAGGGGCAGAGCCCCTATGGAAATTTGCTTTGCAAATTTAGGTTCTAGGCCGAAAGGCTGGAGCCCTACTCGGGGAGATTGAGTGCAACTCTTATATAAACATCAGTAAACTTATGGCCATAACTGCCATGCCTGTAACCAACCCGTAAACCGCTAAGTGGGGCTCTCCGTATTCTTGGGCGGTAGGGAGCAGTTCATCAAGTGAGATAAATACCATTATTCCAGCTACTGAAGCAAACAGGATTCCAAAGACAATATCATTAAAAAATGAAAACAAAAGAGCATATCCGATTAGTGCTCCGATTGGTTCGGAAAGCCCTGAAAGGAACGAATAGATGAACGCCTTTTTCCTGTTACCCGTTGCATAATATATGGGGACGGAGACGGCAACGCCTTCAGGAATGTTATGTATTGCTATGGCGATGGCTATGGGAATTCCAATTCTAACATCTTTTAGAGCGCTGGCGAAAGTGGCTAACCCTTCCGGGAAATTGTGAATTGCAATTGCAAGAGCTGCGAAAATACCCATTCGATACAACTTTCCGGATGCGGATGCTAATTTTGTGTTGCTTATTTCTTCTATTTTATGAACTTCATGTGGATTTTCAAATGATGGCACGAGTCTGTCTATAATGGCGATAAAAATAATCCCGGCAAAGAAAGCCAGGACTGTGACCCAAAATCCACCAACCTCACCTAACTCAATGGAAAGCGACTCCTTGGCCTTCGGAAATATCTCAACGAATGATACGTATATCATTACACCGGCGGAAAAACCCAGGGCAACAGAGAGAAATTTTGTATTGGTGCGTTTGGCGAAAAATGCAAGGGCACTGCCAATCCCTGTTGACAGCCCTGCAAACAAGGTTAATCCAAATGCCATTAAAACATTTTCAGATTCCATAGTATCTCGCCCTTACTTTTAGCAGCTATATCAAACCTGTTAAATTTGGCTTATTATATGCTAAAATTCTGGTTTTCTGCCAGTGTTAGTGCAAAATAAAGTTAGTGCGCACTAAAAATGAGTATCTATTTCAGAACCACCAAATCGCCGAGGGGTATTTGACTTTTTCAGTTGGGTTCGTTAAAATACCGATTCTGAGAAGTTTGCCGATGTGGTCGAGCAATCTCAATCGGAAGTTTACAATAGGAAGAGTAAATTTTGTCTGTGATTACAGCTGGCTTGTGTCCAATTAGGTAAGCGGCGAAAAGGAATGGAGAAGACTCTTGAGCTGATAAAATAATCGCATCTGCAAAAGGAGAAGGCGGAAACTACGAAAATTGTGGAGTAATGTCTTATACTTTTTATTCTCGTTCCTTGATTGTTATGTGTTTGTATAAGGGATAGTATAATGTTGCGAGTATCAGTTTATGTTTTATTATCATTACTTTCGCTTGGGGTAATCGGGTGCCGGAGTGGTTTTAAATCTCCACCGAGAGTTCGAATGGGCTCTTATGCCAGCTCAACGTTGGGTACGAGATATTCGAATCCTGATAAATTAGGAAAACATTCATATAATGGCAACCTGTCAGAAAAAAGTGGTATAATATACACCTGTAAAACGGGGCATATTGACCTTGCTCACCTGCGAAAAAGCGCGGACTGGACGGCATATCTTTCAAAGAAAATCTTCAAGGTATTAATGAAAGGCCAAGGCGGTTTTTCATATAAAATGAAAGAACCCTCACGATATTATGTGAAGTTCACCTATCCATCGATATGGAAAGCTTTGCCGCAAACTGAAAAAGAAAAAATCGCCCATGATGTTTCTATCAAGGTTGGCCAATACATTACATACACCGCGACCACCTGGCATGAAATCATTACTTGGTTTGGATATAAATGCACAGGAATGTATTCGGAGTACCCTTCCGCCTTTACTTGGGAGGATACGTTTTCAAATCTTATTGGCAGCCATCTCGCGGTTATTGCCCTTAGAGACGAAGGGTATTCGTACGATGAAGCGATGACTTTGATTCTTGACGCAGAACTTGAAAAGCTCAATGTTCAGTCAAGTCGTGTTGCCAGACGTGCAGCTGATATAGTCAGGGGAGAATGGTATTCGGGTGATTTTCTCTTTTTCATTACAATGAAAAAGAGAAATTTTGATATTGGTCTGGATGATGGTTTTGTTACTCCGTCACTTGTACCTGGTCTTGCCGAATGCGAGGGTGCGGAACCTCAGTCTTATCCGATTCCAACGCTTGATTTTCTTTCTGAGTACAGATTTTCAATGCTATTTGAAATTGAGCCCAGGGAATGGGAGAAAAACAAAGTCTTTAAAATTGTTTATCCGAACAAGAAAGAGAAGAAAAAGCGGATCGACCCTATTGTTCACTTTCCTATTCTCATGGACTATATTAAAAAAGCCGCTATAGAAAAATATGGCCCTGATGTGGATTTGAATGATTCCAATTAGTTGTTTTTTTGAAGTACCAGCTTATTGACTATAGTGGGCTCCAATTTTAGCTGAAGCTGAATAGCAACTGATTCACATTATTTTAACGATGACTAAAAGGAAAGGGCTAACTTTATGTTCAGTCCTTTTCCTTTACTACTGTCTCTAATTGAGCGATAACGTGAATAGAATGTCTTGTAGTACTGATTGTCAGTAGCGGCGTCCGCCACGGCTACCACCACCGGGACCACTGCGTTTGCCTCGGCTGCCAAAACTACCGCCACCTTGTCTGCCTCGGCCGCTACCAAAGCCGCCTCGTCTGCCTCCGCCGCCGCTTCGGGGACGGGTTGTTTTCGGCCGACCCTCATCAACATTAATTGCGCGTCCCATCAATTCCTTGCCATTCATTTCCTCGATAGCTTTTTGGGCTTCATTCTTGGAGGGCATTTCCACAAATCCAAATCCCCTTGATTCTCCGCTGAATTTGTCCTTTACGATATTGACAGATTCAACTTGGCCGAAGGCCTCAAAGGCCTGACGCAACTGGTCTTCAGTCATCTGCTGTGATAGATTTCCAACATAGATATTCATTACGATTTCCTTTTTGAAACTTAAACTTAGTATTAAACGTTTATTTCTATATTTTG
>CAZUTR010000308.1:0-3068 GCA_964623545.1 uncultured Pirellulales bacterium
CAGCAGGCGTTTTTCTTTGAGTTGCTGCCGATTACAGCGGAGTTCGGCTCGTTGCTGGGCGACAACATAAGATTCAAGAAGGTCGATGAAATGAAGAAAATTCGCTCCGACCCGATGCGTTTTTATCCAATAAACAAATTAGCCCGCAATGTCTATGCTCAATTCACTACAGAGTTACTGGCACAGGATATTTCCGACAAAATCAAAGGCGGCGCAACAAACGAACAAGTGCCAATCGAGGGCAAAGTGTTCTATCAACTAAAGGGTAATGAGAAATTTGTCAGATTCACAGCATCTAAATGCGATATAAAAGGCGAGAAAAGAGTCGAGCTGTCCGGAGATGTAGAAGTTACCGAATACCTCACCTCCAGCGGCGAAGCCCTGCGTTACTTTTGGTGCAGCAGGGCTTTTCTGGATATCGAAGGTGATGAGCTTGCGCCTACTTTAACATTAGACCTTCGAAACCCTAGGTGGCGGGACACCGATGGCTCAGAAGGTCTGGCTAACCGGCAAATCATTCGAGGTCTTCTCATACCTGAAACCGTAATCAATGAATTCGAAACCAGCGATATCCTTTGGGAAATCAGCCCGGAGCACATAACAACAACTCTGCAGCGTGCAGGACCAAGCCGAAATCTGAAGGATATGCTCAATTTGCTTCAGGAGTTAGTACGGCAGACCATATCCGATATAGATGCCGAGATGCATACCCGGCTGGTATTTGGAATCGGCTGCGTAACGCTAATAATGATTGGCATCGGCCTGGGTATAATTCTCAAAGGCGGTCATCTGCTAAGTGCCTTCGGCGCAAGCGCAGTGCCCGCCCTGGGCCTGATTGTCTGTATTTTGATGGGAAAAAACATAACTAAGAACCTTCGCACATACGCCTCATCAGGAATAATACTGATGTGGGCAGGACTTGTAGTACTGTCCGTGCTTGCAGTAGTAATGTATAGAAAGTTAATGAAGAATTAAATCGTTAAGAAACACGATACTAATATGAAAATACTGGACAGGTACATCGCAAAAAACTTTTTGACAGGCTATGCGATTGCGTTTTGTGTGCTGATAGGCCTGCGAATTGTTATCGATTTGTTCGTTAACATTGATGAATTTGCCGAGCGCTCCTACCTCGGTACCGCTGCTGTAATTCACAATATCATAAATTTCTACTTAATTCACAGCACACTTTATTTTCGCGACTTTGCGGGAATGATAATGGTAGTCGCCGCCGCGTTTTCATTAGGCAAAATGATACGCGCCAATGAGCTTATAGCGGTGATGGCCTCCGGTGTGAGTCTAAAGCGAGTCATTGCACCGATAATCGTACTTTCACTGCTGCTGACGACGCTGCTGGTCATCGACCAGGAACTGATAATACCACCACTGGGTGACAGGCTTGTAAGCAGCCAGGACGCCATCCCAGGTGAGGAGAGATACGATGTATGGTTTATGACCGATGAAAACGGCTCGTTAATCTGCTCTCAAAATTTCAATGTCAAAACAGCATCGATGGACAATCCGACCATCATTACTCGTCGCCGCCTCGCCAATTCACCCATATGGGAACCGACTGCGTGGATAGAGGCCGAAGAGGCAATCTATAATCCGAAAACACATCGATGGGACCTGGTTAACGGGCAACTCACCCCTATTGCCAGACCTGATGAGCAATCCCCAAGTTCGGTTGAAAAAACACCGAGCATGAACAGACAACCTATAGCTTACTATGCCAGTGACATCACACCCAAAGATATTCCGGTAAGACGCAAATCCGAACATATAAATCTGCTCAGCTCGAAACAATTAGCTGCTCTCGCGGCTCAAAAAACAAAAATTAAAGACCTGGGACAACTCTATAGTCAGAAGCATTTTAGAGTAACTGAGCCGATTATCAATCTTGTAATGCTGATGGTATGTTTGCCTGTACTGGTTTGCCGTGACCCGAAATCGATGAAGTCGGCAATCGTGACCAGCTTTGGAATAACGGCCGGCTGTCTTGTAACAAGCTTTGTCTGCAAACTCCTCGCTACGGAGGTTGTTTTCGGAATAGAATCGCCGCAGTTGTGGGCCTGGATACCCGTCTTTATCTTCCTGCCCATCGCTATCATCGAAATAGACTCAATGAAAACCTGATTGTTTAGAAGGCGATTTTCAATTGTGTTCCAAGAGCGTTGATATCTTTCCATTTGTTGCCGGACCTGCTGGATTGCCAAAGGTAATAAACATTAGCTTTGATTTTCCCGGTCAGCTTGAGGGATACACCTGAATAAAACCTGTTCTTGTCAACATTATCATCGTTAAGGGTCACAAAAAATTCATCTGCAAAATAAGGTTTTAGTTTCAGCGCGGTAATTTCAATCGGCAGTTTCACAGTTACCTTATTTCTATATCGCCATACATCATCTTTATTTTCTTTGTCGCGATATTCAAATCTCGACCTGTCACTTACATCAAGGCCAAAAATTTGATTTTTAAATGTGATATTCAAGTGTGGGCGATTTTCTCTTCTCCATTTATCATTGCTATCTTTTTCGTAAACAAGTCTAAAATTCGCCCCCAAGTCTACCCAGTCAGCCAAGCCGCCGTACATAAACCCCAAATCAGAATGCTCATAATAAAGGTTGCCGCCGTCATCTCCAAATCGAAGTTCCTCTTCGAGCGAAACTTTCCAGTCCTTGTAAATATCAAAAGAAGTACCAGCCGAGCTCCAGTATTGAAATCCCTCATCATCGAAGCCAAAACAAGCAGTAGTCATCATTACTATGCATACGGCAATCAACACATAAAAAAAGTGAATATTAGTTGTTGTATCGATAACATTTCTTTTTCCGACCATAATTTCTATTAGCGAAAAAACTAAATTTTCGATGCGCCTTTAGATTTTATTGCTTCGCGAATTTCTCTGTTTATTCTGACGCTGCACCACTGGCGACCACACATCGAGCAGTAATCGGCAGTGGGCAGCTCCTCGGCACCAATCTCTCGACAGGCCTCGATGTGCATTTTCTCGGCTGTTTGCGGGTCGAGCGATTCAGCCAGATGAGTTTTCCAGTCAAGATTTGCTC
>CAZUTR010000309.1:0-3017 GCA_964623545.1 uncultured Pirellulales bacterium
TTGAGGCCCAATATGATTCAGCCCTACAAGTGCAAAAACATTCTTATAGAAGGTGTGACAATCACGAACTCGCCTATGTGGCACATTCATCCCGTGCTTTCATCAAATATTATTGTCAGAAATGTAAAAGTAATCGGCCCCGGTCCCAACAATGACGGCTGCAATCCTGAATCGTGTAAGGATGTTCTGATTGAGGGCTGCTATTTCGATACGGGCGATGACTGCATCGCGATAAAGTCGGGCAGAAACAACGACGGCAGAAGAGTCAACGTGCCGAGTGAAAATATTGTTATTCGAAGATGCGAGATGAAAGACGGTCACGGTGGGGTGGTCATCGGCAGCGAAATGACGGGAGGTGCGAGAAATATCTTCGCTGAGGATTGCAAGATGGACAGCCCGAATCTGGACAGGGCACTTAGAATCAAGACGAATTCGGTTCGCGGCGGGATTGTCGAGAATGTAAATTTCAGGAATATCACCGTCGGTCAGGTGGCCGAGGCGGTGTTCAAGATTAATTACTATTACGGAGAAGGTGACGTTGGTAAATTTTTGCCGACCGTTCGAAATATCAATGTCGAGAACGTTACCAGTCAAAAGAGCAAGTACGCTTTGCTTATTAACGCTTATGAGCGTATGCCGGCAAGCGATATTCGGATCAGGAATTGCAGGTTTGATAATGTCGAGATGCCGAATAAGCTCATTGGTGTTAAGGACATTGTCCTGGAGAATGTGAAGATAAACGGTAGTAAAATCAAAGATTAAAAATTAAAATGCAAAATGACATATTAAAAATCAAAAAGCAGTTTTTATAAAAAGGGAGGACAGATGGACGAGTCGGAACCGAAAGAGGAAAATGCAGAAAAGGAGCGGAGATTTGACCCCGAGCTTCTAAAAAAAGGGCTGCGGTGCGACCCGGACCAATACAAAAGGTTACTTGATTGCTCAAAAAAAGGAGAAGGAGGCATAAAAGAGTGGAACGAGTGGCGAAAGAAAAATCCTAACGAAGAAATATGGCTAGAAGGAACAAATTTCTCAAATTGCTATCTGATAGGCGTGAACCTTAGTGTGGATCCTCTTAATGCTGGTAGAAGGAGAATAATAAGGCCGGATGGTGCTGTAGGGAGTGTGTTTGATTGTCCGGTAATTTCCAGTGTTTACCTTAAAGATGCAGTTTTTAATGGTGCGGATGCTTTGGGTGCGTCCTTTAGCGGTTCTCACCTTGAGAGAGCAAATCTTCACGCCAACTTAAAAGGAGCTGTAATACGTGAAGCTTATTTGGAAAATGCGGTTTTGAGAGGCGCTGTTCTCGAAGGGGCAAAGCTGAATTATGCGCATCTGCGAAACACTGATTTCCAAGATGCCAATCTAAAGGACACAATTTTCTTTCACGCTGATATGAGGGGTGCTAAAGTTAGGACGCCTCTTACTACCGGCACCACATCTTTTTGGAAAATCAAAATTGATCGAAATACACACTTCCTTGGAACAGCTATGGGTAGCGTGAGGATAGACCCGGCAACCAAGCAGCTTTTGGAGTACAATATCAGACGGATGAACTGGGAGGATTGGTATAAAAAGCATCCTGTTCTTAAATGGCCGGTACGTTGGTTTTGGCTTATGAACGATTATGGTATTTCAACTTGGCGGATAATAGGGACATTTTTTGTACTTTCGTTGTTTTTTGCTTCTATTTATGCTAACTGTGCTTGTTGGTTTCCGCAGGGGATAGTGAGCAATTTAGGTATTGAGCCGCATTTGCCTTTATGGCACTATTTTTTATTGCTTTTGCTTAGACCTATTTATTTTTCTGTTGTTACAATGACAACGCTCGGCTTTGGTGATATGTATGCAAATGCTCAAAGCATCTGGGGACATATATTGCTTAGCTTGCAGGTGATATTGGGATATGTACTTTTGGGAGCTTTGGTGACACGGTTTGCGGTATTGTTTACGGCCGGCGGGCCGGCAGGAGAATTTGAAAAGGATAAAAAGAAAAAAGCCACGAAGGAAAATCAAACGTAAAAAGGCAAAATTGTGGAGGCCACGCGGAGCGTGGCGGCTTTTGAGTAGGAATAATGAATGACGAAATGAAAACGAGTGACGAGAGACGGGGGACGAGGGACGGGACGGTGGCGTGGTGGCACTGGCACCGTCGGCTGTATGACTGGGTTATACATTTTTCCGAGACGCCGCACGGCGAAAGGGCGCTGTTTCTTCTCAGCTTTGCGGAGTCGAGCTTCTTTCCGGTTCCTCCGGATGTGCTGCTTGCGCCGCTGACACTCGGGGCGCCGAAAAAATGGCTGAGATTCGCGCTATCGTGCTCATTGGCATCGATACTTGGCGGAATTTTAGGTTATTGCATCGGTATGTTTCTCTGGTCGATGATAGGGCCGTGGGCATACGCACATCTGGGGGCGATAGGTCTTACCGAGGCGAATTTTGCGAAGTTCCGGGGCTGGTACGACAAATACGATTTCTGGATTGTCTTTACCTGCGGTTTTACTCCGCTGCCATATAAGGTGTGCACAATCAGTGCGGGCGTGGCGAAGATAAACTTTATCGGCTTTCTTATAGCGTCAACAGTGAGCCGGTCGGCAAGGTTCTTTATCGTGGCAGGGCTGATGGGCTGGAAAGGTGAGAAAATCCGCCCATTTATAGAAAAATATTTTAACTGGCTTTCACTTGCTTTTGTGATACTGTTGATAGGCGGATTCCTTGTTATTAAGTATATACACTGAGGATTGGTAACTGGTTCCTTCGACGCACTGCGTTTGCTCAGGACAAGTATTGGTAAATGGTGGGGATGAGCTTATGAATGATAATCAGAAGCAGTCACTTCTTAAAGTTGCGCGGGATACTGTTGAGGCGGTTGTTACGGGCAAATCAGTTGCCAAGCCACAATCAGATGATGCTGAGTTGAATGCTCATTGCGGATGTTTCGTTACACTGAAAAGCCAGGGGAGACTTCGCGGCTGTATCGGCCAGTTCACTTCCGAGGAGCCGTTGATAGAGCTGGT
>CAZUTR010000310.1:0-3007 GCA_964623545.1 uncultured Pirellulales bacterium
GCTTTTTTTTCAGCGATGATTATGTTCCTGACGTCGATAGCGAAGAGCGAACAGGTACATTCCACAATCTTCTGGTTGATGGGCAGTATTACAGAAAAGGATTTTCCTGTACTTTTGATTAGTGCCGTATGCGTCGTTGCAGGCACAGTAGTTTTATTTAGTCTTGGCCAGCGATTGAATGTTCTTACACTCGGTGAAGATGAAGCCAGGGGACTTGGCGTTCAAACATCTAAGGTAAGACTCATCGCATTTGCTCTCGCTGCTTTTATAACCGCTATTTCGGTCAGCTTAAGTGGCCTTGTTGGGTTTGTAGGCCTTATCGTTCCTCATGCGGTTCGTTTGGTATTTGGTCCTGACCATCGACAATTGTTACCCCTGAGTGCAATAGTTGGGGGTGCGTTTCTGGTTTTGGCTGATACTCTTGCACGTACAATTGTTGCTCCGGCTCAGCTTCCCGTTGGCGTGATTACAGCTATTGCCGGTGGGCCGTTTTTCCTTTTCCTGCTGGCAAAGTACAGCAGGAAAGTCAGTTGGCTAAAATAATTATGGGTACTGTTATAAAGGTTGAAAATTTAGATTTTCACTATCGTTCATCGCAGCCGATGATTTTGAAGCAGCTTAGTTTTGAGGTTGAGTCGAAAACTTTCATTGGTATCGCAGGACCAAATGGAGCGGGCAAAACAACATTGCTGAATTTACTTTGTGGCTTGCTGAAGCCCGAAACCGGTACTATAGAAATTGACACGGTGCCCATAGAATCATATTCACTCAGGAAACTTGCTCAAAAAATTGCTGTTGTCCGTCAGGAGTTTGTGCCGGTATTTGACTTCTCTGTTGCGGAAGTTGCATCGATGGCAAGAACGCCATACCTTGGTACATTTGGATTTGAGACTAAAGTTGATAACAAATGTGTAAACGACGCTCTTGAAGTGACCGAAACTGCTCAGTTTGCTTCAAGGCCTCTTGGTCAATTAAGCGGGGGCGAGAGACAGAGAGTGTTTATTGCAAGAGCACTGGCTCAGGATACACCTATAATGCTGCTGGATGAGCCGACAAGCTTTCTCGATTTGAAGCACCAGGTTGGTATATATGATTTACTTAAGAGAATGCAGCTTGAAAAAGGCAAGACTATTTTGACTGTAACACATGATATCAACCTTGCATCCCAGTACTGCGACGTGGTTTTGCTTCTAAGCGCCGACGGCAATTATCGGTACGGATGCGTCGGAGATGTATTTCTTCCAGAGCAAATCGAGAAGGTTTTTGGCGTTACAACCTTTTCAGGCAATATCGGCAGGGAAAAATTTTTCATACCTTTAGGCAGATTTGCGAAAGACAGCAACACGCTTAGGGACAGCTCATCAAGTAAAAAACAACAATAGTCTATGACTTATATTGTTGTATCTCCTTATTTTGCAATAACTTAACGGCAGAGTAGTGTTTTGATTTGGGCCGTCCTGACCACACTTTCCGGGCCTTTGCCCCCACAATTTTGCATAAAATTATAACATCGTATATTTTAAGATGTTATAATGAAGAATTCTGAGAAAACAACCGATAGAATTTACCAATAAGAAAGGCAGAAAAATAAGTGGCTCAGAAGCATAAAAAGACAGCGAAGAAAAAAACGAGTTCGACTCGGATAAAGAAGCATCGTTTGAGCGCTGCTGATAAAGAGCATTTTGAACAACTTTTGTTGCAAAAACGCCGAGAGTTGATCGGGAATGTGAATGAGATGGAGGGGGAGACTCTGAAGAAGTCTCGTCTGGATGCAACCGGTGACCTATCAAGTATGCCGATTCACATGGCTGACCTTGGAACTGATAACTATGAACAGGAATTTGCTTTGGATTTGATGGATAGTGAGAGGAGATTACTCAAGGAAATCGACGATGCCCTTGAGCGTATCGAGCAGGGAACTTACGGCATCTGTGAAGGAACTGGCAAACCGGTGCCAAAAGCTCGCCTTGAGGCCCAACCTTGGGCCAGATACAGTGTTGAATATGCTCGAATGCTTGAAGAAGGGCTTATAACAGAGCAGTAAGATTTGAAGGCTCGTTCTTAAAACAAAATTCTTAAGCATTAAAAACGCATAGGGTTGTTTATTCGAATATTCGTCATACTCCAAGAACAGACTAATATCTTAGTATGAAACAGAGATGTCCAGTCTGCAAGAAAGTGGTTAAATCATCGCAGCGGGTGCAATCCAAAGAAGCTGAATTTTTTCCTTTTTGCTCTCGCCGATGCAAGCTAATAGATTTGGGTGCTTGGCTGGATGCTGAATACAGAATCGTTTCAAAGATGCAGCTACAGCAGAGCCAAGAGTTGTCAGGCACTTCCTCGACAGATTAGAATGAGGACGCTCATAAATAAAATCTTATAAAAACTATTGAAGCCGACCGATAAAAAGGTATATATACTATTTATGCTTTATTTTTTACCGAAATCCTGAACAGTTATAAACCTTTTGAAGGGAGTATATATGAACGGCGAAGAACAATCCTCTCAAATTGTTGACCGTCTTTTATTTCCGAAAATATTCCGGACGTTTCGTATGGCCATTCAACCGACTAAGCTGATAATCGCTTTTCTAGCGATGGTTGTTATATGTTTGGCTGGTTTGCTAATGGACATTAGAAAAACGGTTATCGCTACATCGTCATATACAGGCGGCGCTACCACGGAGCTACAAGTTTATATAGACAGGCCGGAGCAGGTACCGTTGTTTATAGAAACGCATAAGTCACAGGGACAGCATAAGGGTGTGTTTTCCACGCTTTGGCACTTCGCCTCTGAAAAATTCCATGGTGCTATTGTTGCACTGTTTGCATTTAATCTGCCAGGCGCGGCTGCAAATATCGCTGAGTTGTTTCGAGCTATAGAATGGGCACTTTGGTATCACTTTTTTTATTGTCTTTTATTTTTCATAATCACACTGGCAGTGTTTTCCGTTGCAGGCGGTAGCATATGCCGGATCGCAGCGCTGCAATTTGCAAGAGGTGAAAAA
>CAZUTR010000311.1:0-3000 GCA_964623545.1 uncultured Pirellulales bacterium
CAGTACCTTTACCGCGGCCTGCCTGGCTTGTTCTATGAAACTCTTGTCTTTTTTCAGCATATTAAGTAATTCCCAGCTTTTCGGAAATAATCTTTACAAATTTTTTAGCTATAATCCTGTAGTCGTAATTTTCGACGGCCCGTTTTCGCCCGGCTTCTCCCATCTTCTTGCGCAGCTCAGCATCCTGCATTAAATCCATAAGATAGTTTGCAATGTCGTGCACACTTGCCCGGTAATCGACAATGCGAGGGCTTTTGAAAACGACCTTATGTCCTGGTTCATGTCCGGATTCTTGGTCGAGGATGGTTTCTCTCAGCCTGACTTCCTGAGCCACTGCCGCCAGGTAAGCATTTTCACCGTCAACCATAGTATCCAGCATTCCCATCGCCTTGATGCCGATGACCGGCTTTCCGCATGCGCCTGCTTCTACTTGAATCATTCCGAAACCTTCCAGACGTGACGGCGCAGCGTAAATATCACAGGCTGCCAGAAGATAAGGCATGAAATTACGAGAAACAACATTTGTCGAATAAACAACATTTTTCTCGATACCTAACTGTGTTGCCAATTGCAGGTCTATAAGGTTTTGCTGTTCTGTTCTGGGCTGTGGCCATACCTTACAAACATATTTCCAGTCGGGTGCTTTCGCGTCGATAATAGCCAGCGCCTGCATGACCTCTTGAGCGCCTTTTGAAGTTGCATCACCCCCGATGGTTAGAATCATTATCTGGTCCGGTGCAACACCAAGTGCTTCACGAACCGCAGCCACTTTGGGGTCATTTTTGTCACGTGGAATAAAGGCATCTGTGTCGCAGCCAACTGAGAGCACCTCGATATTTTCCTTTTTCAGCCCGTCCCGTACATAGATTTTTTTGACCCATTTTGATGTAACTAATATTAAAGGTAAGGCGTTGAGAATTTCGTGGTAATCGCCCATATATCCGTCGGCGACAAGCCATGGCACCGTCTGGATACCGTATCTTTGAGGATGCAGGACAAGGTACGGTGTATGTCCCCAATAGCCGATGCCCACCACAACATCAGGCTCGAACCATCGATAGTACCACTCTTTTTCCTGAGCCGACTCGAAATGAGCCGAGTGAACATCAACGCCGAGCTCTTCAAGCCCCCTGTGTAGCAGCGCCCCTTGTGTCGCCAGACCCGCAGGTGTTGGTGGATAATCATAAAGTGCAAGCACTTTCATTTTTTCTCTCCTTGTATTAAATGATTATTTCCGATTTTGTGCAAACAGTCCAAACGCCTCTTCTTTAGGTGTTGTTTTTGCTTCAAAGCTGTTCGCAACGAAGCCATATATTTTTGTAATGATATCATATTTTTTTTGCCAGATTGTTTCCGGCAGTCTTATATAAATATCCGTATTCTTAACTGGCCGGGGCAGATATTTACCGCCCCCGTCTTCATAAGCGAAAGCCCACAGTTGCTTCGCGAACAGTCTTGAGCTTCGCAGTAGTGTCAGCACCGCTTTGCCCGTCTCTTCATGCCTGCGATGTTGTGTATACTCACCCCATTGGCTGTGCGTAATAATAAGGTCAAGCCTGTCCAAAGGAAGTAAAGACATTATTGTATCCTGAACTTCTCTGCTATCCAGCGGTTTTTGTTCGGGGCTGTCATTGAGGTCGCCCATAATCCCCTTGGCGCCGAAAATCTCCATTGCTTGATGAAATTTTGGTGCTCTATCCTTGTCGCTTTCCCTGCAAAGGCTGACAATTGTCCAATTGGTGTCCGGATGTAGCAGGATTGTGCCGCCGGCCCAGAGTGTTTCGTCGTCCGGATGTGCCACAATAACGGCACAATTGTGAAAATCCCATTTTTGTCGGGATGTACTCAGTTCAGCCATTTGTTAATACCCAAAAAATAATGGATATAAATTATAACTGTTTTGTGGAAAAGCAAGTCATAAAATTGACATCTAATTATTCTTTGACGCGAAATCTTCTTGCAAGGTTTCCTTGTTAATAGTAAAATGTTATATTCGCTTATAAAAGCGGCGTATGGCATAAGAGAATTAACTGAGGTACTCAACAGGATTAAGCGGATTATTGGGGAATGGTGTAATGGTAGCACGACTGACTCTGGATCAGTTAGTCAAGGTTCGAATCCTTGTTCCCCAGGTTTTTTAGCTTCTTTCATTATTTTTCCACCAGTCACCAGGGTCATAATTAGGACAACTGTTTAAAAATTCCAGAAGTTCGTCCAATTTTGCTGTCGCAACCGCAATACAAGAATCAGCTGCACCATAGTACATATTAATAACACCGTCTTTTATTGTCCAGCCGCAGGGAAATAAAACATCATCCACATCGCCTTCACGCTCGTATGCTGCTTTCGGTCCGAATACCCACTCATCGCTGCGTCTAATAACTTGTGTCGGCTCTTCGAGGTCGAGCAGTACAAGTCCTAATCTGTATATTGAACCTGATGCTGTGCTCCGCACGCCATGGTAAAGGATTAACCAACCTTCAGGAGTCTCCAAAGGTGGTGCCGACAGACCTATCTTGTTTGCGTCCCACCAGCTGCCCTCGCGGGCGTATATTATCTCTTGGTGGTTACCCCAGTGTCTTAAGTCAGGTGATAAAGAAAGCCAGATATTGGAAGAAGTATGTGGTAAACGTGCGACAGGCCTGTGAAGCATCGCCCATCTGCCATCAAATTTCTTGGGAAACAGCGCTGCATCTTTATCTTCCGGAGGCATCACCGGCCCCAGCCGTTCGAACCTCTTGAAATCTTTTGTTGTGGCAAGTGATACTAATGGACCGCCTTTGGAGTAGGCGGTATAAGCAATTGCCCACAGCTTCAATTCTTCCAGCCACGTTATTCTCGGGTCTTCGATTCCCCACAGTTCTTCAGGGTATTTGGCCGGCTCGGGGCGTAATGTCGGCTCAGTGTCAATATCCCAGTTGCTGAAACCATCTTTGCTCCTCGCAACTGTAAAATGGGAGATGCCTCTGAAATCTTCGACGCGAACCAGAAGCAGTATCT
>CAZUTR010000312.1:0-2998 GCA_964623545.1 uncultured Pirellulales bacterium
TTTGCTAAACTACTCCAACTCATGACAATTCAGGTAGAGTATTAAAAAACAGCTTTTAGCTATGCTTCTCCTAGATAGTCTAAAACCTCATTAGAAATATCTTAACAGATTTTTGTAATATTTCAATAAAAAACTTTTCAGGTCTGCTTACGAAGTACCTGCGTAGCTAAACATACGGTGGGAAACATACAAGAAAAGCTATAATGGTAACACCGAGTTGAAACTATAGCAAAATCCCATGAAATATACGAATTAGACATATTATACCTTTTAATGTTAGGCTTTATCAGATTCTAATGCTTTTGTATGGTCACGGACATATAATCCGAATGTCGCCACTTAAAAAGGGGGAAATGTTAGCAAATGTTAGTATTTAGAACCTGATAAAACCTGAAATTCAAAACTTAACATTTTAGCTTATGTTAAAGCGGTGAGATTGGTGAAGAATGCTGATATTTTTGGGAATGAGAGAACCTGGCAAAAGCTGATATTAAACAGAATTTTTGGACACGATAAAAAAGGGGGTATCCGGAGTTTTCCGACTCCATAAAAAAGGAAAGCTGACCGTTGTAAACGGTAGCAACGGTGACAAGTAAATAAAGGATTTTTCGCACGCTTTTACGCGAGCATGCGCGCGAGGATGGTGTGATTCTGGTATTTTCTTATTGGCTAGGCACCACTTACAAGCCTTAAACATTCACCACCAGTGTGTTGTTTCAGTCGTGAAAACAAATGTCTTAATTTGGGGATCTTTAGAATATTGTTCAAGATATTTCTTACCCATCTTCCAGCCTGAAGCTATTTTTCCTTTTGGAAATATCTTTAAGAGGTGGTCCATTGAAAGAACAAACCCTCTGATTGTATTTCCTGCATCAACGACTACAGCAAAATATGGAACGCATCCAAACGCCACACAAGCTGCTTTAGCTTTGTCGAAACTCGATTTGGGAATGCTAACATACTCTTCTTCCGCTCCTTTGTTACGACATCGGCTTTTGACGGAGATGCCCATGACTTCGTTGGTGCGGGGATTTTTGGCGATTATATCAATTCCTGTATGGTCAACAAGTGCACATTCAAAACCATATTTAGAGAGCCAATATAAAATTACGCACTCCCCGAAATTCCCTGTTATCTTGCTGTGCCGAGAACTTTTATTTATCTTCACTTGTTTATATCTCATTTTATTGGCCAGGCGCCGTGGGCGGCGATTGTTTCGTCAATTGTCTTCATTATTTCGATGGTTTTGTTGATGGCTACTATGATTTGTTGATAGTGTTCAATGTTTTTGTCAGTCAACAAACGGCCTGGGGATTGGGTTTGATTGGGTTTGTTTTCACCGCGGCGGAAAAGTCGTACATCTTCATATCCCTTTGTTTTAATAGAGCTTACGTTCATTTAATTATCCGGCAAATTGGGTTTGTTTTGCATAATTGCTCGCTTTTGGTTGATAGTTGTTTCTGACGAAGGTGGACAACAGCGAGAAATCCGAAATCCTAATCCGCCGTCGCCCCAAGGCTATGGCGGGACAAGTATCGAAATCCTCCACAGGACACCTAACGGTGGAAACAAGTACGAAATACAAATTTTCAAATGCTCCAAACGAGTTTTAGTAGATTATTCGACTTGGCCTGCTGGCCCTATACGTGCGGTTCTCCGCAGCCCCGAATCCGGGGCCTCCCCCAATTATTAGTATTATACCAGAAAATTGCCTGTTTTTCAATAAAAATCTAAAAAATTAAGCCACAGAGAACACCGAGGACTCAGAGATATTTAACCACAAATTCATACGAATATTCACTAATTATTTTTAACCGCGGATCCGCCTTCGTTAAAACTTCGGCGAGACAAATACCTAAGGCATAAATTTACACGGATTTTTCAACGATTGCGATTTCCTATTTTATTGGCCAGGGGCCGTGGGCGGCGATTGTCTCGTCAATTTGCTTCATGATTTTGATGGTTTCGTTGTCTAAGCCAGTCTGCTAAATCTCGGCCTTCAAGTTTTCGTGTGCCGTTGCCGTCCCTGATATAGAAATCTCTATCATAAGCTACCGGCTCGGAGCTCTTCTCTACCTTCACTTGGCAGACCGTGCCTTCCTGTAAATCCTCAAATACTATTGAAATATTTCCGAGCGGAGAAGGGTCAAAGTGGTCATTTATAAGACTGCGAAGTTTTTGCTCAAATCCATCACGATTATTTCCTCTCACAAATTGCATATCCCTTGCGATACCTTTAACTTCACCTGAATCGGAAACACCAATGAGGAGCTTACCGCCGTCAGCATTGAGGAAAGCGGCAATAGTTTTTAGTGAAGTTTGTATAAGGCCGGGAGTTCTCTCATTTGTATGGGTGTTGTATTCAAGGGTTTCTTTAAACTCCAGTGTATGGCTTTCGCCTGCGGCGATAAGCTGTAAAATCGGATTTGAACGCCAATAGGACGGTGGTTTTTCAAGAATTCTCTTGCAGCGTTCGAGATGTGCAGCATATTTTTCTTTTGCCTCTGCTAAGACTCCCTGTGCTTCTGCAAGTTTTGGATATCGTCTGCAAAACCATAACTCTACTTCTCGAATATCTTCCTCATTTAAGCCGTAAAGCTGGTAGACCAAAGCGTCAATTTCCTTCTGCTCATTGCTCGCATAATCGTAACGATGATTTTGCTGTTGTTTCTGAATGATTATTCGTACGTTTTGGACCACAGAATCGTCTTCGGTGAAATAAAATGGAACTTCTTTAAATTCATCTACTTGAGCAGCCACAGTTTGGTCAATATAAACTTTAAATAAGTATTTACCTAATTTGCTGTTTAGTAACCCTAAAGCGAAATATACGGAAAAATAGTACAAAAACATTGACGATCCCATATTATCAAACAAGGCTTTAGAGTTTAATCTCACGGTTGGGGTATATTGGCCAACTAAAGAAAAAGTTATTCCTGGCTTGAACCAGTATTCTTTGTTTCTTATGGTAGCTTTATGGTCGCCAGATTCTCTTTCA
>CAZUTR010000313.1:0-2977 GCA_964623545.1 uncultured Pirellulales bacterium
CAGTCGCCCGATTGTAAAAGTGCTATGTATCCGGTGAGTGGTTCTATAGAAATCTGCTGCCATTTTTCAGCCCAGTCGCCACTAGTGTTTTGCGCTTGGTAAAGTTTCTGAGCGTGCTGAATCTGGTGGAGGATATTCTGGAGCTGGGTTTCGATAATTTTTATCTGTCTTTTTCCAAGGTCGGTGGCAAAGATGTTGTCTGCCTCTGTAATCGGCAGAGCCTTTTGGAACCAGTTTTCCCGTGAGACTACGCCCTCCAAGAAGTCACTAAGCTCTATTATTCTCATAAGAAAAGAATCGTTTGTGCCAAGGGCTCGACGGTGAAAGAGAGCAGAAAGCGCCTGGGCCAAATTGCTTTGCTGCCAGGCCCAGTCGATTGTCTTTTTTAATACTTCGGTTTTTATCAGCTTGGCTTCGTCGGCATCGACTATACCGAAGGTCGGATCGAGAGAAAGTTCATAAAAATATTCTGTGATAATGCGTTTGCAGAAAGAATGTATCGTGCTAATATCCGCTGCGGGCAAAAGAATAAGCTGGTGGCGCAGATGCCTGCGGATAGCATCGTCGCGGGCCTGCATAGAAGCGAGCGTTAATTGTTCGGCGATTCGGGACCGCATCTGCTCTGCTGCGGCGTCGGTGAATGTCAGCACGAGCATGCTGCGGACGTCGGGACATAACGAGGTGTCTGAAACCATATCGGCGCAACGGCCCGACAGGACAGCGGTTTTGCCCGTGCCGGCGGAAGCGCTGACCAGAACGTCACCGCCCCGCTGCCTAATCGCCTGCAACTGCTGGTCAGTCCATTTGAATTTCTTCTCTGCCATCTTATTTTCAGTTTATTTTTAATCGTTGGCTCTGAACATTTCGAGAATTCGCGATTTGCTTAACGGCTGCAAATGGTTGAATTCACTTATCTGCCAATCGAAACGACAAACGGATTTATAATCACAATACCTGCAGGGTGTGTCACCACTGAGCCGATACGGCGTGATATCAATCTTTCCCGATGCAATCTCACCAACCAACTCGATGATTTTGTTTTTGGTAAATTTTAAGACGCTCTCAAAATTCTCCGGCTCCAATGCTCCGCTGTAATTGAAACGTCCGTATTGCTGCTCCTGTTTTGTTATGCAGAAGTTGTAAAGCTCGCTCCAGGAAGTACTTACGACGCTATCAAGCTGATGGTAGTACTGGCCGTTGAATATTCCCTTTGCTTTGTAGCCGAACTTCTCCCCTGTTGACTCGTCGAGTGCTATCTCAACGGGCATATAAAATGCGCCTGCAACATCGCGAATCTTGTCTTGTATCCCCGTGGCATGACGAACGGCAAGCAAATAAATCGGAAGCTGCATATCGAGGCCGTAATAAAATTTCGACCAGCTGAATGACGGATTTGTACGTTTGTAATCGAAAACGACAGCGATTTTTTTGCCGTCAACCTCCGCGATGTCAATACGGTCGATTTTACCGTCCAGAGAAAGTGTTTTGTTCCGCGGCAATGAAATTTTGTATTGGCCAATACTGTCGGTACTGCCTTGCGCACGGCCAAAGGCGACTTCAGAACAGCTCGGAATAAAAACACCGGCGCGAACCATTTTTGAAATCGCCAAGACGCAATCGGCAAGTACTTCGGTAGCGGATGAAATAATAAATGCGTTATGGGTGCTATGAGCAGCAAAGTTTGATATAAAAGAGTCTGTCTGCACAACTCTCGAGATTTGCTCGTGCAAAAGGCCGATTAGTTTATCCTGGTCTACAACGGCAAAATTAGTCTGTAATTCATTGAGGCGTTTGAGCAAAGCGTCCAAGACACAATGGTAAAACCTGCCTACATCCAAGGGCTTTAGCTCGAATTGCTGTCTCGGCTCCAGCTCAAGGACATATCTTGCGAAGTATCTGTACGGACAAGCAGCGAAAGTACTCAGGCGGGTCGCCGATGTTCGCAGCTCTTGACCAAGCAGCTTGCCGGTTATTTGCTCATCGAGATGCGCGCTATTGTCATAGTTTAGCGCTGAGACAACCAACGAACCAACACAGGAGAGCTGCTCATCCAAAGTAACGGTCTTTAGCAGGCCCGAAAGTTGTGCTGTGGATTTGTCTTCTTCTGCAGAGAGGTTTCTGCTAAACACATCTCTGCCGAGCCTGGTACAAAGCAAATCGGCAAGCTCGTATTCGCTGCGGATATTTTCGATGTCTGGTTGCAGGTCTGCAATTGAACCTTCACTGAGATTCTCAAACAGGGATTCAAGGTTATCGAGAAACTGTGAGCGGCAAAGGGCGCCGCCGGTTTCGTCAGCCAGAGGATATGTTACGTAAAGGAATTGTGAGGGTCGGGTAAAGGCAATGTAAGTGAGATATCTGCGCTCAGCCAGTTTTTGCTCGGTTGTTTCGGCAAGCTCAAAGCCAGAGGTCGCAGCGGTGTTGCGGTCATCTTCGGTGAGTATACTGTCGAAGCTGACGAGAGAAGGAAACTGCTTTTGTGTGGCGCCAATCAAAAAGACCGCTTTCAAATCGGGATGCCTGCTTCGCTCGACTGAGCCGACAAGTACCTGGTCCAGAGTCGGGGGTATAAAAGCGAGGGTCAACTGAGAAAGAGCGGAGTTTATAATTGCCAGATAATCCTCACAGGAAATCTCCTGACCGGCAAAGGCCTCGCACAGCTCGTCAAATACGTCCATAAACCTTTCATAAAACTGTTGGTGTTCATCCGCTTTTGAGTAATCGCCTGCCTCAATTGCTTGCTCAGTCCAGCGCTTTATCGTTTCGCAAACGTATAATTTGTCGAGAAAATCAAAAACAGCCCGTGTGAAATGCTCAGGGCTTAGCGGTTTTTTTGTACCATCGTCAGGACAGAGTTTGTCACTCAAGGCAAGTAGAGGCGCAGTTACTTTTCGTCGGATTGTATTTATCTTTCTTTCGTCGAAGTGAATATCCTCGTCGCCGGCGAAATGCCAGTCTTTACCACTCGTCCAGTCAC
>CAZUTR010000314.1:0-771 GCA_964623545.1 uncultured Pirellulales bacterium
AGGAAGTGGCAATTTTCATGGCGTGGTGTCAAGATATCTGCACCTTTTCTCGACAAACAATTTTACGATGACTTCTTTGCACATCGCATAACTATTGCGCCCGGTGACAAGCTTGAGGTAGTCCTGAAGATACACCAGAAGAGAGAGCCAAGGACAGGCGTTTATATAAACATTAAATATGAGGTGATTCAAGTAAGGAAGCATCATCCGAAGCCGCAGAGGCAACAGGAAATTCTATAGAGATTATTTACCCATTCGATCTAGGGAATGCTGCTAAAGAGTCTTTCCTTATCTTTTTGTTATGCGGAAATGAAAGAGGAATAGAATGATCAGATATGGAAAACTTAAATCCCTAATCTTTGAATCTACTCTAGTTACTGCTGTCTTCACGGCAATTTGTTTCTTGCTTGGAGACGTGGCTCATCAACGCCTAGCAGTGCAATTGGGGGTACCTCGTCATCTTCTGCATAAACCAGCCCCCCAAGTTATAATTGCAAATGGTTCGTTGTATATTCTGTTTCTATTATTGATATTCCTACTTCTTTGGGCATTTGTATTTGTTCTCTTCAAGTACCTGCCACAAAAATTTGTTATCTCTACAAAAGAAAACCTTAAAAATCGATACTTAAAGCACACTATTTTTTACAAGCTTTTTATGGTGCTGGTGGATTTAAGTTAGACTATGCCCGTATCATGGAGAAACTTATCAGGCATACACAGAATGTGTCTGATTGGGATGAAATGAAAAATAAATATACAAAAGACCTGTTA
>CAZUTR010000314.1:781-2961 GCA_964623545.1 uncultured Pirellulales bacterium
GATTGCAATTTTAATTATCATATTTCCTTTTTATGTTCCGATTGAAACCCCGTATCAAAGAAAAATGGTTTACCCTGTGAAGGATATAAAACTAAACAACAATATAGAAATCCAATGCAAAAATTTACAATTTATTTGCAGGAAAGAAAGGATATTATTATTTAAATGTTCCGACCTAAAAGAATATATAATTGTTAAAGAAGATGATTTAAGATTGTTAGTATTTGAACCTGCTAATTAGATGGTTTATGGACCATTTAATAAGTGATTTGAGTTGGTCGAAAGTTAACACACTCGTAGTTATCTGCGATTTTGAAAAAAATCTTGCAGTAATTGGCCACACTCTTCGGCTAATAAGCCGGAAGTAACTTCCAGCCGATGATTGAGTCGGCTGTCCTGCACAATATTATATAAACTCTTGCACGCTCCTGCCTTCGGGTCGTCGCAGCCATAGACCAATCTCTTCATCCTGCTCAAAACCAGTGCACCGGCACACATACAGCACGGCTCCAAAGTAACATACATCGTACAGCCATCTAAGTGCCGGCTCTCTAAAGCCGCGGCCGCCTGCGTCAATGCAATAATCTCCGCATGAGCCGTTGGGTCTTTTAGCTGCTCTCGCTGGTTATATGCCTTGGCTATGATTTGGTCCTTATGAACGATAACAGCACCGATTGGCACATCGCCGTTCTCCTCGGCGATTTTGGCTGCCTCGATGGCCATCTTCATATACCGCTGGTCTTTTTGTGCTTGTGTCTCTTCAAGTGCCATAATTCAAAAACAGGAAAAATGATACATCGATTTTCGATGTGCAATTGTAAGAAGTTCGGTCTTTCCAGTCAATAATCCACTGTCACTTGTCCTAATTTGAGATTTTTCGAATAAATTCGACGATTTTAGTTGACTCAAAATCACTTTTTATGTTAATATATTGATAGTTATATCGGATGTTACAGGAAAAGAGGGTGAACCGCTTTCTGGTCATAAAAACCCTCGCAGGGAGGCTTTCAAAAAAACATAATAAGCTGTTTAATTTTTTATAAAATATAGGAGCGGATGATGAAAAAGCACATTATTATAATTTCAATTATTGCCACAGTAGCGTTGTTTAACAGTTCGGCAAACGCAGAAGTAAATTTCAATGACGGCGGTTATCATATCATCGACTTCCCCGGCTATTATATAGTCTATGTTGACTACGAGACTCCGGGAGTTTATACACATCTGGAACTCACCTCCGGCGGCTCGATAATCTATGACATATACGGATGGGAAGACGGCAGAGTAACCATCTCGGGCGGCAATGTAGGCCGCTCCCTGAACGGTTATGACAGGGCACTGTTAACAGTTGATGATGGATTGATAGGTGGTCCTCTGATAGCTATGGACGAAAGCCAGATTATGGTCACCGGTGGCTCAATTGACAGCTTCGTAAGGGCTCACGAAGAGGGGCAGATTATTGTTTCAGGCGGCACTATAACCGATTTCCTTGGGGCTTCAGAAAACAGCCATATAACCATTTCCGGCGGTTCGGTTGGTTCCTTTCTGTATGCTCATGGCAACAGTGAGGTGATTGTCTCTGGGGGGACTTTCGCAGACTATTTCTGGGCACAAAACAACGGCCTGATAATTCTGGAAGGAACGGACTTTGCTATTAACGGGATGCCTGTCGAATACGACGACTTTGCCGGTGATTATACTATGTTCGGCACAATCACAGGCACACTTAAAAATGGAGATATATTGAACAACACCTTCCAACTTTATCACGAAGGTGACATAACCTTCATACCCGAACCAGCTACTATAGCTTTACTCGCTTTTGGTGTTCTTGCACTTAGAAAAAAAAGAAGAGTTTGAACTGCTCCCTACGCAATTCATCTTTCGCATGGAATTTAATTTATGTGCGAATCCCTGTCATCGCTATTGCTCTGGAGACCACCCTTAGTAGTTTTTTGACCTGGGTATTTCAGCTTGGGATACATCTCCGAGAGAATCGAGTTTAATTCCTCAAATCCATTCGTTCCTGTGTTTGAAAGTATGAGTTTCTTTCGCCCCTTTGGTTTAAGAAGACCGCAAACCAGAATTTTTCTCTCCTCTCTTGCAATTGCAAGCTCAGTATAGCTTTCAATCTCATCATGCCGGAATCTGCCACCACGTCGGGTCGGTAATATAAACGA
>CAZUTR010000315.1:0-2950 GCA_964623545.1 uncultured Pirellulales bacterium
CCCAGCCAGTTTCCGCAAGAGGTCTGGGATGAATTGTGCAGGCAGGGAAAACTACGCGACAGCGGGCACGGTTTGTATGAATTGGCCAAAGTCTCCTAAGCCCCTGGGGGCTGCCTGTGCCAAACGCAAGAGATTAGACACGAGACGCAATTTGGGATTTATTATTCACTAAATACGACATAGTACATACGATATACGAGCGACGAACAGTGTTTCCCATTTGATACAGACTGTAGAATGTGGAAAGGGCGAAAAGTGGCGTATAAAAAAGTATATCCTTCGAAGTTAAGATTTGATCTTAAGGGCAGTACGTTATCTGTGTATTCTGCCAGCGAGACACGATATAACCTCGATCTACGGAGCATCAAGTATTTATTCGATAAAGGCATGGGAAGTGTGCCCGTCAGGGTTTGCATAAATGGTAAAATATCAAAAACCATGGCCTTGAGGATGTACTTTCTGAAAGATTTATTCCCAGACATTGAATTTCACGATGCCTATGGTGATAAGTATATTGTCGAGGCTGAAGAAATAATCAACAATATAGATGCAAAAAAATATATTACCTATAATTCAAAAGGCCATCCGTTTGATCACAGGGGTACCAAAGAAAACCTGGAGTCCATAGTTGAGAGAGAATTAGCCTTTCATCTTTCAACGTATGTCCCAGGTTTTCCTGCAGGAGCCAAAGTCATTCGACAATTCCCAGCCAACATCTTCAAGCACAGTATTAGCGAGGAATCCAGAATTACTGATAAGCTCTGGATAGACATGGTGTCGGTAAATGATGCGGGAGAGTTGTCGCCCATTGAATTGAAAGTCGGCGGCAATATCCCGTTGGACCTGTTCGCGCAAGGATTGGATTATGGCATTTATTGCCATCTGTTCAAGAAGCATATCGGAGATAATTGGTTCAATGGACACCGCAGCATCGCACAGAATAAAGTAACCATTTATTACGTCGGGGAAAAATTCCATCCGGCGCTTGTTGGCAGGGATGAGGAGAAGGGCATCGTTTCCCTTATAATAAGCAACAAACGGTTTAATATCGTTTTTGTAAAAATTGCAGTTGATAAGAACGACCAGCGTATTATAGGCAAAAAAGTGATTTTTGATACAAGGAACCAATGAAGCTCACTATCCATCGAGGTGCGAACGAGATCGGCGGGTCATGTGTTGAAGTAGCGGCAGGAAATACACGCATTCTACTCGATTTTGGTATGCCGCTCGGCAATGGTCTCGGCGGGGTGTTTGCTGAGTCGGTTATTGAAGGCAAGCCCATCAATGAGCTTATTGAAAAGAAAATCCTTTATCCTATCAAAGGCCTTTATAAAGACGCGTCTCCTCAAATTGATGCCATCCTGATTTCTCATTCGCATAAAGATCACTACGGATTTCTGAAATATGCACATCCTGATATCCCTGTCTATATTAGCGAGGGAGCGCGGAAGCTTGTTAACATCCTAAATATCTTTGTGAAGAAAGAGGGGCGGCTTCAATTGCCACAGGCGGCCAAAATCGTATGTGATCGGACATCTTTTGATGTGGGCGATCTGCTTATCACACCTTATCTTGTAGATCACTCTGCTTTTGACGCGATGTCGTTTCATTTGTTTGAGAAAACGAGTGGGAAAAATATTTTTTATACTGGTGATTTTCGGGCAGCCGGGTGGAAAGAGAAGTTGTTTGATCGTTTTGTGGCTAATCCGCCCAAAGGGGTCGATTCTCTCATTATGGAAGGTACGATGATAGGGAGGGAAGGCGGGAAGTATCCAACCGAACAGGATGTTCTGGACAGGATGGTTGATATCCTGCGAGAGACAGATAATAAGGTGACATTCGTCTGCTGTTCAAGCCAGAACATCGACCGCATCGTCACGTTCTATAAAGCAGCACGCAGAACCAAGTCGCTCTTGGTTATTGATCCCTATACGGCATGCGTCCTTAATACCATTAAGTCTCCTCGTAACCATATTCCACAGATGGATTGGGACAGTGTCAGGGTTTTCATCGCTAATTATTATGGCAAAGGCGATGTTTACGTCAGTAAGATTAGTGACAGCGCGTTCAAAGTTCTTTTACCGGACATAGGGCACGCTAAGATCAAACCTCTGGACTTTTCAGGACTGGAAAAGAAAGCTCTTGTCCTCATGCGTGGCTCAATGCTCCCGGCGATTGAAAAAATCCCTGGCATTAAAGGATCCAAGATGGTCTATTCGCAGTGGCAGGGTTATCTTGAAAAGGATAGTGCTGATGCCAGAAGATTTAAGGACTTTGTCAGCAAGTATGATATTTGCCTTGAGCATGTTCACACGAGTGGTCATGCTACGGTTGATAAGCTGAAAGAATTTGCCGCAGCACTTAACCCTGAGCGAATCATCCCGATTCACACCGAACATGCTGAACGATTTAAGGAATTTTTTTGGTCTGTGAAAATTCTCAAGGACGGTGAAGTTTTTGACCTGATGGCGGGCGGTAGCCACTGAGCCGTAGCGTTCCGGTGAATTCTGAATAAGAAGCCCTCGACCCATTCGACTAAACCCAGGGCAGGCGGAGGGCTGATGACGGACGATGGAGGATGGTTCCCATGTTGTGGGGTGGGTCCCGGGTTTGCCAATCCAACGTAGCTCCTCTCTCGGGATGAATTGCAGTGGGGTTGAAAAAATAGGGTGCATTTGAGGGGGAATGCTGATAGAATACTGGTTTTTAGCACTTTTTTAAAAGGACCGGTTTATGGTTTCGGATAACGGCAAATCAACTGAACGGCAAAGAGACGAGGCATCTATTGAGGCTCTCAGACAGCTCAGGGAGAAGCTGCTCTGCGAGAATATTTCAACCGCGAGAGTGGCGGGCCTGAACCTGTCGTGGAAACAAGAGGACGGCCTAGCAATACTGACGGAGGTATTATTCGGCAACTATCCAAGGACAGCTAAAAAGGCAGCAGCCTACG
>CAZUTR010000316.1:0-2949 GCA_964623545.1 uncultured Pirellulales bacterium
AATGCAGGCCTGCTCTCGTTCTCCTATCCTTCTGCCGCAGCTTGCACACTTTTCAACCGCCATGCTTTCGACACATCGGGTGACAACGAAGGGCTTATTACATTTCGGGCATTTGGCTGTCTTACCTTCGTGTTCATAACTGACATTGAACCTGGCTTGGCAATCCGGGCACTGTGTTTTTATTCTTCTTTCTTTCGTCTCCGGCACAGCATGGGCCGCCTCCTTGAAAGGCCCTTGCTCATCACCGAGTAACGGCTGTATATTGGCTTGTTCCAGCAAATGTTCCCTGTGTCGAGTATCAAGCCCAAGCTCTTTATCATGGACATCAAGCCGCAAATTTGTGAATTTACGAAGCTGCTCAGTCTTTATCTGCTCCTGGCGCAGTTGTTCACGCAAGCGTCTCTGCTCCATTTCGAAGTGCTCTTCTTTCTCCTTCGCTTCTTTAAGATTCGAAACCACGAGCACAATAATTAATCCAAATATGTGAAAGAAAAAACCAATGAAGAACCAGGCAATAACACTGCGACCCTTGAAGTGTGCCAGCACTGCACAGATAATCCCAAAAATAGCTAAAATCAAAAGTCCCATACATTACTCCTGGTTCTTAATTCAAGCTTTATCAGTTGTGAAGTATCGTTGATTGCATGACCATTGGAAAGACAATGGCCACCACCCAGTTATGCACGATATGCATCAAGATACTCGGATACAGACTTCTATTTTTCCACTTTACCCACCCCAGCAGAAGTCCAATCAGAAAAATATAAGGAGCACTGACTACCGAAAGGTGAAGTGCCGTAAAAAGAGCGGAAGTCAGTAGAATGGCTCGCCAGGGTTTCAAAACTGTATGCAGCCAGTGCTGAATCAGGCCCCGAAAGGCAATTTCCTCTGTAATGCCCGGTATCAGACACAGCAGCACAAACGTAGCCCCGCCGCTCAAACCGGCCTTATCAAGCCAAAATTCCGGTGGATTTTCTTGCCCCATAAGATAGATAAGAAACGAGCGGTATACATAATTAAGGACCAGCATTACAGCCAAAAGAAGAAAACCACCCCATACCTCCGGCTTCCAAAAACGAAATTGCTTGAACTGAACAACCAGCGAACGCCAGAATATCACCTCAAAAACTATAGTCGTAATCAAAATGAATATACTACCAAAAAGTAAATTATAGATTCTTCGCTCTTGTCCTTCGAATAATTCGTGATTCAGGACCACGACGACAAATATGACAGCTGCGTAAGTCCAGAATACTCGCCAGACGTTTGGAGCCTTCTTCTTTATCAGCTCCCCTTCCGTCAACATACGCGGAGGAACAGGTGGAATTACTTCGGATATAGGCCGATAAGGTGTTGCGCATACTGTGCAGAAATAAAACGCATAATTCAACGGACTGCCGCAGTACGAACAACGCTCATATCTCGCGATCGGTTTGGTTTCTCCTGTACTTACGTCTTCCACTTCCCCTGTTTCCTTCCCTTTCAACGTTTTTTCACTGAGATACTCTTCGCCTGTAAGTAAAGATTGCTGATGTTCTCATTGTTTCGCTCATCTCCAACACGCATTCCGTGACGCCTGCAATCACTTTCCAGACTATATAATACCAAAAATGGATGTTTGTGTCAAGAAATTATGTCGCTCACGGCTCTTGCTTCGCAGCTCATGGCTTGTCTATTAACTACTCACCATTCACTACTCACCAATTAGCACAATATCTTCGGGGATAGCGACGACGTCGCGGTGGCCGGGGCCGAGAAGTTTTTTTATTTCACTGCTGTGCTTACCAATCAGGCGTTTTAATTGAGTGCTGCTGAAATTCGTCACGGCCTTGGCGTTGTCGTTGAGCATGACAACCGCGCCGGCCTCGAAGCTGCCCGAGACTGAGATTATTCCACTGGGTAATAAGCTCTTGCGGTTTTTGACCGCCTTAAGAGCGCCGTCGTCGATATTGATTACGCCGGAAGTTGCGCTGTTTAGAATCCATCGGGCGCGGTTGCTGAGCTTTCGCTTCGGCATAAAAACGGTGCCGATTTCCTTGCCGGCCATAATTTTGCCGATGACATTACTAATGCGGCCGTCGGCGAGTACCATTCGACAGCCGGCGTTGGAGGCAATCTTCGCAGCCTCGATTTTGGTCTTCATCCCGCCGGTGCCGTACTTGCTGCCCCTGCTGCCCGCGCTGCGAATGATTTGTTCGGTAATTTCGAAAACAGTATTTACCGGTTTGGCATCTTTGGATTTTCGGGGGTCCTTGTCGTAAAGTGCATCGATGTCACTGAGCATTAAAAGCAAATCCGCATCGATTTTGCTCGCTACAAGAGCGCTTAATGTATCATTGTCACCGAATGTCGTTCCAATCTCGTCGGTGCTGACGCTGTCGTTTTCATTCAAAACCGGGACTACGCCGAGCTTTAGAAGTGTCTCTACAGAATTGCGAAGGTTCAGATATGTTTTCCTGTTGTTGAGGACCTCAGCGGTGACCAAAACTTGTGCGACGGTGACATCGAAACGTGCGAAAGATTTTCTGTATTCAGCCATCAACAACGGCTGGCCGATTGCGGCACAGGCCTGCCGCATCTGTATATCCTTTAACCCGTTAGAAGTTGGGCGTTTGGAAATTGCCCTTTCGTTAACTGTTTTTCTAACGGGGTCAAGTTGCCCTCTGCCCATACCGATAGCGCCCGAGCTGATAATCACCACCTGTTTTCCCGCGTCGAGTAGTGAGCTTATCTGCCGGGCGATTCGGCGAATATAGCCGGCATCGACACGGTCGTTTTTCGTCAGGATGTTAGTCCCGATTTTTATGACAATCCGTTTTGTTTTACTGAATTCTCGCATTTTATACTAGCTCCAAAATACACGCTGCACGCTGAAATACTAATGTATTATTCGTGATTATTCAACCTTGTTTGTGTCTTGTGATTAGTGTTAAGCTGGACAAGAATTTG
>CAZUTR010000317.1:0-2946 GCA_964623545.1 uncultured Pirellulales bacterium
AGGATTAGCAGAATGGTCCAGATTTTGACCGCTCTACAGTCAGGTCGTAATAATCGAGTTGATGAATTGGCAAAGATGTACAATCTGAGCAGGCGAATGATCTTCCGCGACCTAAAGGTACTCAAAAAGATTGGAATTCCATACCTCTTTGATGCAAAGAGCAGCAGCTATACCACAGATCCAGACTTCTTCCTTCCCCCTTCTAGTCTGATCCCTAAAGAAGCTATGGCTCTGCTATTACTTGCTGACAATGGACAAAATTGTATACAAATGCCATTTAAGAACGCAATTTTGAGCGCTATAATGAAGTTGGAAAGTATCCTTCCTGCTGAAATAAATGAGTATTGCCAGAACGCTCTTTGCAATATTTTTACAACGGTGACTCCGCATGCTGGGTTGGATCTACCGGATAAGATATTTGTACAGTTGCTGGAAGCAATCATAAAAAGGCGGATTGTGAACATTCGTTACTACTTGCCTGCTCAACAAAAGATTATAACAGTTGATTTGAGTCCCTATCATTTGATGTATAATGACCATAGGTGGTATGTGCTTGGAAAGTCAAACCTTCGCAGAGGTATCTGCGTTTTCAAGCTTGGCAGAGTCAAAGAATTACACATGAGGGATAAATGTTTCATCAAGGACGAGAAATTTAATATCAACGAATATATTGACAAGGCTTGGTCACTCGTGCCAGAAGGTAAACTCTACCATGTTAAACTACGATTTATGCCTGAAGTGGCTAGAGATGTGGCTGAGGTACAGTGGCAAAGCACACAAAAGGTTACTTTTGATGATGATGGCACTGCAATTCTTGAATTCTACGTAGATGGGCTCAATGAGATAACTTGGTGGATTCTTGGATATGGTGACAAGGTGCAAGTTCTTGCTCCAAGGACTCTGCGAAAGAAAATTATCAAAATAGCCCGGGAAATAGTAACTTCCAATCTCCAGGAGCAACCTGTAAAATAACGTATTGGATCCCAATCCTTGAAAACTGACTTCAGCTCTGATAGTGCCTCCTGTAAATACAAACAAAAAAGCTACAATTGCCAGTACAATGATTGATTTACTTTTCATCTGTTATCCTCCAAAAAACCTCTATTCTGTGGGAAAACTTAAAAAGTGGCTCCTCCACATACCTATCCTCGTCCCTGATATGAAAATAATAAACATTATAAATCCAAATGCAAAGTCGATTCTGGACGGGAAACGGATATTTTATCGAAAATTGCAATCTATGGCTAAGAATAAAGGTCTAAGAACCTGAGAGAGGTTAATATTTTCTAACATTTCCTCTTCTTAAGTAGCGACATTTCTCATCTCATCCATTCTCAATATTTCACCTGAAAATCTACAATAGGATTATAATCCCACGTCGCCTTTCCTTTCAACTAGTTCAAAAACCGCTTGAAATAACCTTGCTTTCGGTATCCCTTTCTACTTGTTCTAATACTGCTCGGCTATTTCGCAAAAGTTGTCTAATAAACTTACGTTCAGCTATTAACTCGGCAGAGTAAAATCCATGTTTATAGTTTGCATGCTGAGACCGGTTAAGTCCTTCCGGCGTTCGTGGGCCTGTGCTCTTTCCTCCGTGCATTCTGCATCTACCGTTTTTCATGGCTGGCGCCCTACACGGCGCCCCTTTTCTAGTCTTAGCTCCGCATCGAGGGGCACTCATTGGATTACCTTGAGGATTGCCGTTTCTTAACAAAACTGGCGTTTTATTTCTATGTGCGTGGGGTTCATTCACTGTTTTTGTCATTTTTAGTGCCCCCCTGGTTCACTGTTCCCACAATAGCCTGTCCGCCTTCGTTGACGTGAACGTGCTCGACAATCATCTTCTGTTGGCCTCCTGTTCGATATTTCTTCAATGTTTCCATCTGTGCCATGAAAGTTCTGAGCATCTTTGTAGCATAACTAACATTGCTCTGCTTTCCAAGAAAAGTCTGCCCACCGAGTATAGCTAATCTCATTGTCTCCATCGCTATGTTGTGTACCGCTATCATTTGAACAGCCAACATGCCCTCAAGCTCATCTTGTGGTTGTATTCCGTTGAGTATTGCCAAGGCATTGTTTGCGGAAGGTACTACACTGTCATCGTCAATTCCATCAGTTGAAATCACGCCTGAGAATGTTCGAATTACTTGGCTGAGCAAATAGACACGCAGGTCAAGGTCTATCGTTCCCAATGCCTCTGACCACTTAACAGATAGCAAAGGATCATTGGGATTCTGTAGCGCTATTGCTGAATTATCAGAATCACTTTTGACGGTCTTTATCTTTATTGGCTTCTTTTCACAGCGCTTATGGTAATGAGCAATACGCATTTTCTCCTCATCCGTATATTCCTTCTTCACCACGTCCTTTGTCTTACTTTTGCACTTTTCCCTCTTATTCGTTTTCTTCGCCATTTAAATTGCCTCCTTGTTATTCGCATGAATTAACGCCTTGATTGCAGCTTTGATATGCTCCGGAAGCTCCGGCCAAACGGCTACAACTTCTGCTAAATCATCGGGCAGGTTTTGGGTGTGATTTTCGGCTGTTTTGGGATTTTCTTTGTAAGCTGGTTTGTAAGCGCCTGATTTTGGGGGTTGTAAGTCTTTGTTTTGAAAATCTTTAGAGTTTTGCAGCAACGGTTTGCTAAACCGTCGAGTGGGTATAAACCCGCTCCGCGGGTTCGAATCCCGCCCTCTCCGTTGAGGATTCTACCTTGCGGTTGGTGGGATGAGAACACACTCGGTGCGAAGTTTTTGAAAACAGACTACCAAGGCATCATACAGATTCTCAAAGACTTTTCGATTTGCGCAAGGTCTTGGGATTGAAGAAAATACCACATTATTCAACTCTTTGTTATGCCGACAAGCAGTTGCTGGAAACAGGGCTTTTGAAAGGTTTTTAACTGCCATATCTACCTATGCACAAGTCATAGGGATATGGATATTT
>CAZUTR010000318.1:0-2942 GCA_964623545.1 uncultured Pirellulales bacterium
GGTCACACCAGGTATGCCCAAGCACGAATGATGTTATGTAGTCTATGTCTTCCCATTCGTTAATTAGCTGGAAACCGTTTCCATCTCGATTATCAACCCAAATCTTTGTAGAGGTTCCATCGGCAGTCATCTTGAATTGAACCCATCCGGCCTCTGTTGGTAACGGCACCGAACTTATGTAATTAGTTTCGCCGCCTTCCCTGTACATCCAATGTGTAGTACTGCCATCATTCCAATACGCTACCCAGTTGTTATAGAAATCGCCGTTTATCGATAAGATTTCGATGCGAGTCTCTCCTATTGGAACCCAATACCAAATCTTGATAGTCCCTGTTTGATTTCCTCCGAAGTCTCTGGATATCCGGCCCATATAGCCGGCCACACACCACAATTTGAGTGATTTGTCACCATCAGGCACAGGAGCTTTATCAGTAGATGTATATACTTTGTCCGGATAGGCAAGAGTCCAGTAATCAGTACCTACACCGGCCCCTTCAAAACTGTACGTAATAGCAAAGTCAGAATCAACCTGGTCTGGATTGTAAGTATTCGGACAGTTATCGCACAGGTCGCCTGCGTCGTCATCATCTACATCATTCTGGTCCGGGTTTGGAACATCAGGACAGTTATCCTCTAAATCTGGAATCCCATCTCCATCTGTATCACATAACACACCCACAAAATCAGCGCCCCAGATGTTCCCCGGTATTTTACTCCAATCAGTGGAAGTTCCCGTCGTGCCACTTATACTCGTGGGGGAAAAAGTGTATCCGTCCTTACTTGCAGTTATGGTATACGGAGCGTTCGACCACCAACCAGAAGCGTATACCCCTCTGTTATCAGTCAGGTCGCCTCCCCACCATCCATCCTTCACAATACTGATGCTGACGTTATTAATCGGGTCCCCGGTGGGCGTCGTAGCGCGTCCGCTGATAATCTCGGGTAGAAGGAACCCGGGAAGAGAAAGAGGGAGGAAGATATTGTATGTACATCCAATGACCCATATAAACGTGTAATCGGGATTGGTTGTCGTAACAGTGGGCAGGTTATACCAGGCATCATTACTTCCAGCCCAGCCCATATTGAGATGATGGTAGAGCGTTGAAGAGTTATAGCCATAGCCATCGCACACAACAGTGTGTCCCACTTCATCAGGAGGAGAATCAGAAAGGTTGAGAATAACAGGACAACCTGCGTCGAGGTTTGGGTTGACCATATCATTTAATCCTGCGCCAATATCATAATATCCATCACCCTCACGGTAGTCACACCCAAAAATCGCATTTTCATAGCAGAAGCGGTTTATCAGCGCATCATTTATATTGCATATATGTGAAATGGTTTCGTTATTCTTGTAATGTGTGCACTGGTTCGGGCATTTTGAAACAGCAACGCCGGCATCGTTGCAGAGTGCTCCAATGGCTTGTCGCTGCTCGAGGGTAGTATTGCAGTTAGGTTCATATACCATCAGATCCCAGTTATACGGCCCGCCGGAGCCGTCGCCGCCGCGCATACACCACCATTGCTGTTCATCGTCGACTTCAACCAGGGCACATACTCCCGAAGGCATTCCAGTAGGATGCTCGTGATACCGCATGACCTGGGCCATAGCAGTGGCGACACAACCACATGGATAGTTATTCGGCGTGTAATAGTTATAACAGGCACGAGCGGGAATTAAGCAACAAGTCTCCTGAGCCCATTTACTCTGTACCAGCGGGGCGACACAGATATCGTCAACGTCGCTCAGTCCCATTGTTGCGGTAGATGCTCCGGACCGCCTGGTGAGGCTGGTCAATCGGTCCCACTTGGTCTGGGAATTAAGAGCCGCTTCCATTGCGTTGGTCGCTTGAAGTTTTTGGACATCGCGAACCGTCGCGATTCGGCCGTTAAGGTCGTTAGTTACTAATGCTCCCAAAGGATTGTTAGGTGAGGGGTCGTAGATGCCGTCATCGGCAAAACCGATAATCGGCTCAACCAAATTGTCTGCCGGCACAATCACAAATCCGGACGGCTGCAAATAAACGATGTAATAAACCGGCTCACGATTGTCATTAGCGAAGGTTTCTACCTTTGCGACCTGCTGGCCGAGGGCTGTGTTAAGTGGTTGAGCATCGGCTTTGAGCCAGCCAATAACTACCTTTTTTGCTTGGTATGCCGTTGTGGGCCGTGCCCATAAGCTGCTTGTCAAGAATTGCAACAATACAAAAAGAATCGTGAGAAAAATAATTTTGCGTTTCATTTTGCTACCTCCTGAAAAAATAATATTCTCTGCGCATTTTGCACGCAGTCCAGCGAAACCAAAATTAGTAGTACCGAGATGATATTACTATTCTATACCAGGTGGACTCAGAAGTCAATAAAATTATAAGACGTTTATAATTTGTTGTGGCGCCGGGTTATGCCGGGTTTTAGCCTTGCTTTTAGCGATAATTGCTGCTATACATTTGGATTATGGAGACGAAAATAGCGGTTCCCATAACGGCATCGAGATTCGAGCAGGCCAAGAAGCAAATCAAGTTGGCGGTTGCCGGCGGGGCGGAGATGCTTGAGCTGCGGACTGATTATCTCGAAGGCTTCAGTATCGAATTGGTTCAGAAACTAATCGCTGAGGTAAGGACGTTAGCCATAAAACCTGTTCCTGTAATAGCAACCTGTCGTGACAAACGACAGGGGGGTGTAATAAATTATCCGGAGGAATTGAGGATTGAAGTTTTGACGGCGGCGCTTGAAGGCGGTGCTGATTTTATCGATTTAGAATATGAAAATTTTCTTATTTCCGAAAACCAGCAGAAGATAAAACAGGCGCTATCACAAACGCCTAAGGGCAGGGTCGTTCTGTCCGCCCATAATTTTGAAACAAGATTCGAAGATATTAACAAGCTTTACAGTGACATTAAAGCAGCTTTCAATGAAGCGATACCAAAGCTGGTTTATATGGC
>CAZUTR010000319.1:0-2935 GCA_964623545.1 uncultured Pirellulales bacterium
GCCAGAACGTAAGAAACGACTATATCTCCGCCGCAGATTATATAAATTTCAGCCATGTTGATGTTGTTTCCGTTCAGCACGAGTTTGGCTTGTTCGGTGGCGATGCCGGCTCATATCTGAGCTTACTGCTCGACAGACTCAAGGCACCGGTAATAACAACACTTCATACAGTTCTTGACGAACCCGGCCCAGCTTACCATAAGTCACTGATAGACGTCTGCGAAGCTTCCCATAAAGTCATAACTATGAACGAACGGGGAGTAGAAATGCTGCAAGAGGTGTACGGCATCAAAGGCAAAAAGATTGAACTGATAGCGCACGGGATTCCGGACTTGCCATTCGTCGACAGCAACTACTACAAACATAAGTTCGGAATGTTCGGGCGAAAAACAATTCTGACATTCGGTCTGCTCAACAGAAACAAAGGTATAGAAGTGATGTTGAAAGCTATGCCAACAATAGTCGAGGCCGAACCATCAGCTGTGTACATAGTATTAGGAATGACACACCCAGTTGTTTTGAAGCAAGAAGGCGAATCTTACAGATTCAGCTTACAGCAAATGATAAAAGAACTTGGTTTGCAGGACAATGTCATCTTCCACAACAGGTTCGTGAAAGACGAGGAGCTTCATAACTTTCTATGCGCAGCCGACGTCTATGCAACACCATACTTAAATAGAGAACAATTAACCAGCGGCACGTTATCATTCGCGGTTGGTACGGGCAAGGCAGTTGTGTCAACGCCGTACTGGGCAGCAGAAGAATTACTGGCAAAAGGTCGCGGCAAACTCGTGCCATTCGGTGACTCGAAAAAAATGGCTGAAGCTATAGTAAATATCCTCGAAGATGATACGCTATATTACTCGTTGCGAAGAAGGGCGTATGATTACGGGAGGAGCAGAACATGGCCAAAAATCGGTCAGCAATACTGGGAGCTATTTAGTGCAAAAACGCTGCCGATTCGAACCGTTGCAAGAGTCAAACCCTCAGTCACCAAAACTGTCTCCGATATAGAAGTGCCCGAACCATCATTGGCTCATCTGCAGAAGATGACCGACGATACGGGCCTATACCAACATGCAATATTTACCATACCAAACCGAGAACACGGCTACTGCACAGATGATAACGCAAGGGCCGTAATCACAATGACGAAATATTACTCGCAATATCCTGAAACGGAGGCGCTGCGACTTTTCAACATATATCTGTCATTTATTCTGCATTCTCAAAACAGTGATGGAACAGTTAAGAACCTGATGAATTATGACAGAAGATGGGTAGAAAATGAGGCCGGTCACGACGGGCTCGGCAGAGTACTTTGGGCGCTTGGAACGGTTATAGCAAAACCACCGGCACCGGCATATTTATCGATAATTAAAGACTGTTTCGACAAGTCCGTAATGCACGTTGAAAAGCAATATCCTCGAGGTATGGCATATTCAATACTCGGGATGTCCGATTATCTAAAGCAGTTCCCCGGAGCAAGTGACATCAAAAGACAAATGGAAATAGCTGCAGATGGTTTAGTCAATCAATACAACGAAAACAGTCATCCTGATTGGCAATGGTTCGAGGACGCGCTGACTTACGACAATGCTATTTCACCGTATGCTCTGTTCGTCGCGGGACTGGCTTTCGGAGACAAATACCTCGATGTTGCGAAAAAGACGTGCGACTTTCTGCTCGCCAATACCTTTACCGGCAATCATTTCAGCTTTATCGGCAGCAATGGATGGTATGAGCGAGGAGGGACAAAGGCAAAGTTCGACCAACAACCGATAGAAGCGGCAAGCACGGTTATGATGCTCAGAGCCGCTTACGATGCGACAGGAGAGGTCAGATTTCTGAAACTGCAGCGAAAGGCTTTTGACTGGTTTCTCGGCGAAAATGACCTTCATATTCCACTGTATGATTTTAGAACAAAGGGTTGCAACGACGGACTTGCATCAGGCGGCGTGAATGCGAATCAGGGAGCGGAAAGCACGCTTAGCTTCCTGATGAGTTTGCTGGCATTTATTGAAAGCTACCCGGTCGTTGACAAAATAGCGATAGCTTCGGATGAGTCACAGATAAAAGCAGCCCTACAGATACCAGAGACGACAGCGGAGCAAACATCCAAAAAACAAACACCAATAGAAAGCGTACCCACTGATAGTAAATCTGGAAACAAACAGGTTGAAGAACTTGCCTGAGCCGGAAGTACTCTCACCTTCTAAAATGTTGCAGGTTAAATTCTGATATCCGGGAGAATATCCGCAATATTATCGATCCAGGACCTCAGCACCCTTCTCGCCGGTCCACTCGATGTCCCTGCCCAGCCCCTGTACGGTTTGACAGCCAATCATTGAAAAAGTCAAAATGATTAAGGCAACAATCAAAAGTAGCTTTTTAGCCATCTTCTTACACTCCTTTTTTCTATAAACTTAACTCCGTAGCAGAATTTCGGAGATAATCTTGGACAACAAACAACACTTTGATACTATAATTACCACTTTTTGGCCGCTTCCACAGGTGAAGAATCACGACTGTTTATCTCGGCCAATAATTATTATCGGCCGAATAGCGCAAATTTTTGAAATTTATGATTAAAAAAGATTGAAATGAAAATTTCCAGTTTCAATGTGAATTCCTTACGAGTGCGTCTTCCTATCGTTCTTCAGTGGCTTTCTGAGAAGAAAGCCGATGTTCTCTGCATCCAGGAGACAAAGGTCCAGGATGTTGATTTTCCCGCTGATGCCTTTGAGTCAGGCGAGTACAAGTATGTCTTTAAGGGACAGAAAAGCTATAACGGCGTTGCGATTTTCAGCAGGAGTGAGATAAAAAAAGTACAGTACGGATTTGCTCAAGAGCCGAAAGACGAAGCCCGTCTTATAAAAGCGGAAATCGGCGGTATCAAGATTGTCAACACGTACGTTCCGCAGGGATATATGCC
>CAZUTR010000320.1:0-2926 GCA_964623545.1 uncultured Pirellulales bacterium
TTTTTTCGTCGATGGCCAGAGTGTTGGTTATACCGAACTGGAAAGTATATTTGGTGGTTCGTGTGTGAACGAGCCGTGGAGGCGCCTGACCGGAACACTGCTAAGCGGTGAATTAATAGATAATGATTTTCACATCGGCCATGATGCCAGAATTGTTTTGATACCTGAGCCCGCCTCCGCTGTTTTGATGATTGTCGGTGCGACTATTCTTAGCTTACACCGTAGAAAAAAATAGGTCACAGAAACCATTTTGGCTTCCGACTTCGCTTCCGCTACGACGGATAAATCGGCGGGTAAACCCGCAACGATTGTGTTACTCGGCCTTGGTGGTTTGATGTTAAGGAGAAAAAGGCATTAAATTTTTGATGGAGGAGAGAATGATGAGAAGTTTAGTTTTAACAATTCTTTTAGTTCTGATTTTGTGTTGTTCTGGCTGGGCTGTAACAGTGCTTGAATCCGGCTATACTTTTGAAGCATACGCCAGCTATTCGGGCGTGGTAGCTATGACCTATTCTATGGTTTTCGATGATGCAGGCAATTTGTATTTGGACCAGCCCTATAGCGATATTATCTTGCGTGTTACGCCCGGTGGGACAGCAAGTGTATTTGCAAACATTTCTAACACCACAAGTGGGTTTGACTGGACGGGCGGGACGGCTTACGGCGACTGCCTTTACACGACTTCTATGTATAATTTAGTGAGAATCGCTGCCGATGGGACTATTTCGAGCTTTGCCAGTGGTCTACCCGCGGCTTCAGAGGTTGCAGTTGACAGGACCGGCAATTATGGTGGGTATCTGTACGTCTCGACCGGAGGTCAGGACCATATTTACCGTGTGACTACTGGCGGCAGTGTCAGTATGTTCACTAATTGGCCGGGCTGGACCGATGGCGGCGGGCCCATAGGTTTGGAGTTCGATACAACGGGTCGTTATGGAGGGAGTATGTATGCAGCATCGTACTTTGGCCAGTCTGATGCCGATATAAGCGGTCTTTTTGCCATTGATACCTCAGGAAATGCCACCAGGTTTACTGACGACCTGGTGGCGGCATGGGAAATTGGCTTCGATACGACCGGATACTTTGGTTATGATATGTTTGTTGTTGGAAATGATATCTGGCCGGACGAATATAAATATAATATCTGGAGGGTTGCGCCGGACGGCACAGCTACAGAATTTGCCACTACAACGGCATCGACTATTGGCAGTTTGGCCTTCGGTCCGGATGGTGCTATGTATATCTCTGAATACACTAACGCCGGTGGGCTGATAATGGTAAGCCGAGTAATTCCTGAGCCGGGAACAATTTTGCTGTTAGGGCTGGGGGGACTAATACTCAGAAGACGCAGGGCAGAGGGACGAGAGATGATGGATGAGGGACGATAGACGAAGGACGAGGGATGCATTTTAAGGCGGTTTGAAAAATAGAAATAAAACGGGGCTGGGTTAGGCATATCTTTCCGCTCCAACTAAATCCCAGTCCCTTTTTTTATGCGCAGGACACGACCTGAGTAGGAGAGACTCTTCTCTTCGCTCGAGAGGCGTTTAAACACATAAAGGGGCATTGCTTTCTTTCAATTCTTGTTAAATTTACATTGCCCGGTGAATAAAAAAGTTGTATAAATAACATTTCTTTATTTACAGAGTATCAAATTTAAAGGTGGCAGGGGTGGTTTTTTCCACCTTTGAGGCAATTTGAAACAAACAACTTTTTTGTTTATTTTGAAGATAAATCGCGGTTTACAAAGTTTTAGATTTAAGGAAGGTTTGTAAGTTATGAAGCGTAAAATGGTTACGATTGACGGTAACGCAGCAGCTACGCATGTTGCTCATGCTACGAATGAAGTAATTGCAATATATCCGATTACTCCGAGTTCATCTATGGGTGAGATTGCTGATGCGAAGACGGCCAAGGGCGAAAGAAATATATGGGGAACGGTTCCTTCGGTTACCGAGATGCAGTCCGAAGGCGGCGCCTCCGGTGCTGTTCACGGCGCACTGGCAACCGGTGCCTTAACGACTACATTTACCGCATCACAGGGTTTGTTATTGATGATTCCCAATATGTATAAGATTGCCGGCGAATTATTGCCTACCGTCTTTCATGTCTCAGCCCGCTCGCTGGCCTGCCAGGCACTTTCAATCTTCGGCGACCATTCGGATGTGATGGCCTGTCGGCAGACCGGCTTTGCCTTTCTGGCTTCCTGCAGCATTCAGGAAGTTATGGATTTTGCGCTTATCGCTCAGCAGGCGACGCTTGCCTCGCGGGTACCGTTCCTGCATTTCTTTGACGGCTTTAGAACAAGTCATGAAGTTCAAAAAGTAGAAGAGCTGACCTTGGATGATATGCGTGCGATGATTGATGACAAGCTGGTTGCTGAGAATAAAGCAAGGGCATTATCACCGGTAAGGCCGCAGATTTCCGGCACAGCCCAGAATCCTGATGTTTATTTCCAGGGCAGAGAGACGGTGAATAAATTCTATTTAGCTGTGCCGCAGATTGTCATAGATACTATGGATAAATTCGCAAAGCTTGTGGGTCGCAGTTATCATTTGTTTGATTACGTCGGCGCCGAGGATGCCCAGAAGGTTATTATAATGATGGGTTCAGGAGCTGATACCGCGCATGAGACGGTTGAGTACCTTGCTTCCAAGGGCGAGAAGGTCGGATTGATTAAGGTTCGGCTGTTCCGTCCTTTCAGCACAAAGCATTTTATTGAAGCGTTGCCTAATACCGTAAAGAAGATTGCCGTTTTGGACAGAACCAAAGAGCCGGGTTCGCTCGGCGAGCCGTTGTATCTTGATGTTCGCACTTCTGTTGGCGAGGCAATGTCAGCCGGCATTTCATCCTTCAAAGAATATCCTGTTATAGTCGGCGGAAGATATGGTCTTAGCTCAAAGGAGTTTACTCCGGCGATGGTCAA
>CAZUTR010000321.1:0-2923 GCA_964623545.1 uncultured Pirellulales bacterium
AATGAAAATATAAAAAAATAACAAAAAATTTATAATCTGTCTTTGGTCCTACCTTCATTTTGTAATAAGGTATTAAAATTAAATTACTACTTTCGGCATATTCCACAAGTAACAGAATTCTACGTACTTTAACAACAAAACAGAAAAGAATGATAATCCACGGAAAAACAATTGTCACCCTGTTCGTTGTACTTTGTCAGGCTCATCAACCGAAGCTTGTTTTTGCATCGGCTTTTCACTATCCACAATGCGAATGTTTGTTAAGTCATTAGACTGACTAAAAAAACTTCTTACATTCTCTATAAATTTTAACAGCAACGAGATTTTGTTCCTCGCACGGGTCTTGTTAAAGATGCTTCTCAAATGCGTTTTTACAGTGCCAGGCTTTACCCTCAACTGCCTTGCGATATCTCCATTAGTAAAACCTCGGCAAACAAGTTTGGCCACCTGAATCTCCCTCGGGCTCATACGATACCGTTTCTGAATATACGACCACTGTCGCTCGTCCAGTAAAACAGCACCAGACAATCCATAAGAAGAGTCATCAGGGTTAACACTTTTTATTCCGTTTTTTTGCTCCGACCGCTGTATTGAGGACATATTAACCTCCTTGTGATAATTCCTCAAGCAAACGCCTTGTCTCTGCAACCTCCGTGGGAGACAAACCTCCAATTTTCGTATTTAATTCCAAAGCTTTCTTTAAACTATCTATGGCCTTATCTTTTTGTCCGGTTTTTGCCAAGGCCTTTGCTAAATGAGAATGCGAAGTGACAGCCGATGGTGCCTCACTCGGATAAAGCTTGACACACATAGTAAAATCTTCGAGGGCCTCCTTGAATCGGCCAAGCCGGTAATACACAACACCTCTTGTATCGATAAGGTCAACATACTGCGGCGCTATCCGCAGCCCTCGCTCTGCAAGTTCGAGGGCCTGTTGGTGCCTGCCCTGCTCTTCGCACAATATCCAGGCGAGATTATTGATAGCAATTACATTATCAGTCTGAAGCTCAAGAACACGTTGATAAAGTGCTGCAGATTCCTCAAAACGCCCAAGCGTCTGCAAAAGCACCGCAAGGGCACTTGTAGCTTCAACGCAATCAGAATCCTCTTCTATTATAGCTCTTAGTATATGCTCCGCCGCTTGCTTCGCCTCGTTACTCTCAATTAACACCAGTTTCCCGGCAATAGTAACCGGTGTATGAGTATCTTTCGTATGGCCCTGATACCAATCGATGACTTTGCCGCAAAGCTCACTCCATTGCATTTCATCTTTCAGTAACTGCACCTCTGCCAAAAGTAGTATGGGGTCATCAGGGTCAGATTGATATAGCGATTGAAAAATACTTTGAGCTTCCGTCTGTTTGCCATCCTTGTGCAATGCCACAGCAAGGGCCATACTGACTCTTCTTTCTTCGGGAGCTCCCCTACAGGAAACTAACTGCTTTCGTAAAAGACTGACAGCTTTTTCGGGCCGACCTGTATGAACGTAAGCATCGGCTAACCGCATCACAACAGTAGTATCATTAGGCTCAAGTTCCTGCAGTGCTTTGAGAGTTGGAATCGCCAGGTCCGGTGCCCTCATTGCTTCCGACCTAGCCTTTAACAGAAGCAAGGATTTATCATCCGAGCAGTTGACAAGACCTCGTAAAGCAATATCAATTGCTTTGATTGGTTCTCCCCGCCCAAGAGCTATTTCACCTAAAAGCAGCCACGCATCGCTTATGTGTGGTTGGTCTTTGCTAATCCTTTGGAGAATTCTCTCGGCATTTTCAATTGCCGGAGCCGTTCGGTCAGCGAGCAACAAACGCGCCTTTAAAAGACTTAGCTCAACATTGCCTGGATTGGACTGCAAAGTTTTTTCAAGAAGGTCTTTTCCCTCAAGAACTTTATCGGGATTGCCGGATGCTAAAAAGAGCGAAATAGCCCGTTTGACGACTTCAATATTATTCGGTTCCAGAGATAGAGCCTTTTGTATTGCGGCACCTACCTTATCCAATTGACCTATAGAATTGTAAAAATCACTTTTGGCTATCCAGGTCCCCACATTATTCGGCTCAATGAGAGCAGCCCGGTCCAAATCTTCTTCAGCTTCCTTGGTCTGCTGTAGCATATTATATGTTCGAGCACGAAGTATGTAAGCTGAAGCGTTGTTAAGCTTGTCCACAATTTCATCACAGAGCTTTAACGCCTGCTCAGAATCACCCTGACGAACATTTAGCTGAACCTGCGCAACCGCTACCTGTAGCGAATTGGGTTCTTTAATCCTTAACTTAGCTAACAATTCACCCGCCTTACTAAAGTTGTTTTGCTGCATTTGCAGCAATGCAAGAGTTAAAGAAGCTGCCGTGTTGTTCGGGTCTCCGACCGTCAAGTTCTCTAAGACATCTGTGGCCGAATCCAATTGACCCTGCCTGAGGTAACTTTGAAATTGCAGTTTCTGAAGCTGTGGATGATATAACTGAGCTTGTGAAGCCCGCTTCAGCAGCTCATCGGCCTGGTCAAATTCTCTTGCTTTATATAGCGTGGCAACCATTGGAATAATTACATTGAGGTCTTGTGGCGAGCGATTCAAAGCCTCGCGGTAAGTTGAAACTGCAAGCTGCAATTCTCCCGCTCGTTCATAGGCTGCTGCGAGAAGTATTCGGCTTGCCCTGTCATCCGGATTGGCAAGCAGATTTTCCTGAAGAAAAGAAACAAGTTTCGCATAACGACCCTCAAAATCGTCTGCACGGAACCAGAGTTTTGCTTGTTCATATCGCCACTGCCAGCCATCATCGCCTTCGATAGACTTGATTTGGTCAATAAGTTGCTGCGCTTTCTCCGGTTCTTCAACAATCGGCTTGCACGCCAAGAGCCAGCGTTTGACCTGAAGATCATTGGGAAGTTTCTCTGCAAGTCCATTAAGCTTTTCATACGCCTTGTC
>CAZUTR010000322.1:0-2896 GCA_964623545.1 uncultured Pirellulales bacterium
AAGTGGTCTTCCTTCGAACCATCTTCTCTTATCGAAAGTTGCGGACCGACGTATTTTGGTCCTTCGATATATCTAAAATCGACGTCAAAGTGCTGGAGGAGCTCTTCCTGGGTTGAAAATCCGAAATGCTTGAGCAGCTTGGCATTAACTTCAGAAGTTGCCCAATAATCAATAGGAACCCTGTCAGGCTCTTTATGTTTGAGAGCAAGCGAGAATCTTTCCATTGAATCCATAGTTGGTAAATCTCCTTTTTAATCGGCGGTGTGAGTCTCTGGCCCCGCTTTCCAGATTAAGCAAACAAGCAGAGCGCCTGCTATTGCGGCCAGTCCGAAAAAGACAAAAGTGAATTTATAGCCGTGCCTGACTATTAATTCACCCGCGCCCCAGCCTGCTAGAGATGCACCGATGTAGCCCATGCCATCTATGAATCCCGCAGCACCTGCGGCGCCACTCTTTTTACCGAAGTCCTGAGCTGCGTGGCCAACCATAAGAATATGTGGGCCATAGGTGCAGAAACCAATGATGGCAATTATGAAAATTAAAAGCCATGCGTTTGAAGGGTCGAGATATGGGAACGCAATAGAAGATATGCCAAGGATTGCCAGCAGCAGGGCGATGACGGGTGCTCGTCTTCCATTGAAGAATTTGTCTGTTGCCCAGCCGGCGGTTATGGCACCGGCTGAACCCGCCAGCGGGTGGATGATTCTTTTCATAACTTCTTTGAATCCGAATCCGCCGATTCCGATTGTTTCGCCACTGTCTGCAAGGAATTTTGGCAACCAGTTGACAAAGCCATAACGGTTTACATCAAGTAAGAAAAAAGTACCGGCGACAATCCACAGGTACGGATTCTTTAGTGTTCTTATTATGTTCTGGCCCATGGTTCGGCGTGTTTTGCTGGTGAATCCTTCTTCGGATTTATCGTCAGCTTCTACTGTCGGCAGTCCCACGTCTTCGGGGGTGTTCCTGATAAATAAAAAGAATATGATTCCAACGATACCGAAAATTAAAGCAGGGACCCAAAACACAGCTCTCCAATCGCCACCCATTTTCCGGGCATAATAAGTGACAATAAAAAAGGCGAGGAACCATGAAGATGCTGCACCGAACTGGTAACATGTTCCGAGAAATCCCATTATATTTCCGCGATTTTCGGAGCTAAACCAATGAGCCATTACGCGTACCATTGGCGTCCAGCCCATTGCCTGGAAGAAGCCGTTTGCTCCCCAAAAGATTGTAATTAAAATAAGTATTGTTTTTGAATTGTGAGTTTCTGGTGACATTGAAAGTGTTATATAAAATATAGTGAGGTTCATTATCACCGAACCTAAAATGCCGAGACTGGCTATTAAGCGCGTACCGAAGCGGTCTGCGAGCTGGCCGTTTATAAACTGACCTATGGCGTACATTAAAAGCAGGGCGGAAAAGATTTTACCGATTTGTGATTCGTCCCATGAGAAGGTCTCGCACATTTGGTTGGCTACTATAGGCATGTTGTAGCGACAGAGATAGTATGCGAAATAAGTTACCCAGACGAGACTAAAGATTCTGGCCCGCCATTGTTTTAAGTTCTTTGTGGTGCTGTTGTTAAGCTTATTCATTCAAGATATCCTTGACGCATAGCTATAGATTGTAAATCTTCGTGCAAGAGTATCGTCGAAGTGGGCTTTTGAGTCAATTCACTTTTAGATGTAACAAAGCAATTTATTGCCGTAAAGGATATGTCGGGGAGAGAAGGTGGATTTTCACATTTTTATTGAAAGTTTTTTAAAATACCTTGACAAAGTTAGGCCTGCCTAACTATACTATATGTATGGAAAACAAGGACGCACAATTATGACAACAGCAAAAGATAACAACCTAAGCGCTTCACTCGAAGATTACCTTGAGGCGATTTATAATTTAGCTGGTGAGCAAAAAGTAGCCCGCAGCACTGATATCGCGAAGACACTCAATGTGGCCAAACCGTCGGTGACCGGTGCGCTGAAGGTTCTGGCTAAAAAGGGCCTGGTCAATTACAAGCCATACGGCTATGTAACCCTTACCGCTTCAGGTATATCCGAGGCCGCAAGAGTTGCAAAAAAGCATAAAATTATCGAGTCATTTTTTATAAATATTTTAGGAGTGGAGTCCAAAACAGCTCAGGAGGCGGCCTGTAAAGTTGAGCACGCACTTGGGCCGACTATAATTTCAAAACTGGCAGACCTCACCGATTTTGCGACCCAGAACAAAAGAGGTGGTCGTGATTTGGCCCAAGAGTTTAAGCAATATGTGAGAAAAACTGTGCGCAATCGAAGGAGACATACAAGTGAGTGAACCTGATACGACAGACAATACGGCAAGATTATTATCGACGGTTCAGTCCGGTCAAACGGTTAGACTGGTGCGTATTGACGCTGGCCATGGACTGAAGAGTCGTCTTATCGCAATGGGCCTTGTGCCGAATGCGCAGATAACGGTCGTAAGACAAGCCGAGCGAGGACCTATTGTGATTATCGTCAAGGATACTAAGATGATGTTAGGTAGAGGTATGGCACAGAAAATTGTTGTGCAGTAAATTTGGCAAGCGACATGTTTTTTATAAGTTATTAGTATATTGGCAGCAGCTTGGCACAGTTAATATAGAAACTGGTAAGAAGGCAAAGAAGGTTATGGCAAAGAAGATTACGGTTGCTTTGGCAGGTAATCCCAACAGCGGCAAAACCAGCATATTCAATATGCTCACCGGCGCCCGGCAGCATGTGGGCAATTACCCCGGTGTAACGGTTGAGAAAAAGCAGGGCGTCTGCAAATACAAAGAATATGAGATGACAGTTGTGGATTTACCCGGAACGTACAGCCTGACGGCTCATTCGTTAGAGGAGCTTATCGCCCGCAATTTTCTAATCGATGAAAA
>CAZUTR010000323.1:0-2868 GCA_964623545.1 uncultured Pirellulales bacterium
GCTGTCTTCTTAAAATACCCAAAATCCGGAGCAAAACTAACTTGATGACGGACAGGTGTTTAGACAGCTCTTTCGCTTTTACTTCATCTATGTCGCCTACTGTACGATAAACTTTTGTTTCTCCTCGTCCGAAAGTGTCTCATTCAATGAGCCGGAGCGAAAACCTTGCAAGTCAATGGTGACATATTTGAAGCCGAGTGATTTTAGCTTCTCGACTATCTTCAAGCGGTTCGGCTCCTGTGTGATTTTCTCCATATCTTCCTTATGCACTTCAATCCGGGCGATTGTATCGTGGTGGCGAACACGAAATTCAACCAGTCCCAGCTTTCTTAAAAAATCCTCAGCTTGTTCAATTTGTTTCAGCCGTTGCTCTGTAATCTCCAGGCCGTAACTGATTCGAGAGGCCAGGCAGGGCGACGAGGGAATATCGGCGGTAGGCAAACCCAGTTCTTTGCTCAGTTGGCGGATGTCTTGTTTGGTCAGCTTCGCCTCAGCCAGTGGTGAGCGTATGCCGAATTTTTCCATAGCGCGATTGCCCGGCCGAAAGTCATCCAAATCATCGAAATTTGTCCCGAAGATAACGAAACTTAGACCTTTCTCCTTCGCCACATCCAAAAGCTCCTGGCAAATGTGGCTCTTACAGTGGAAACACCTGTCAGCCCTGTTCGCTGCAAATTTAGGGTCAGCCAGCTCATCAGTATCCACTACCTGAAGTTCTGCCCCAATCCTGTCTGCAACCTCCTTTGCCCTGGCAAGCTGATGACTCGGCTCCGACGCCCCCGCGCTTATACAGGCCAGAACATTCTCAGAGCCCAGCGTATCAACCGCCGCCTTCAAAAGAAACGTACTATCCACGCCGCCGGAATATGCAACAACCACATTGCCCAGTTCCTTGAGAATTTGTTTGAGCGAATTGTACTTGTTCTGAAGGTCCACACAGCCGATGGTGGGAATCGAACCCACAACCCCAGCTTTACGAAAGCTGTGCTCTACCGTTGAGCCACATCGGCGCTACAATTACCTATCATACCCATCATCGGCTAATTTGTAAAGAACGGCCATCATCAAAAACAAGATGAGGATTTGGGCTTGAATAACCGATTTATAATCTGTACACTATGCGACGTGCAATACGGCACGAAAAAGGGTCGGTGCCCGAGTGGCTAAAGGGGACGGGCTGTAAACCCGTTGGCGTAAGCCTACGTTGGTTCAAATCCAACCCGGCCCATTCTTAATCCTCCTGAAAAAAATGCATATAGATTCATACGAATTTGGCCAAATTGTTGTCGATGGTAACAGCTTTACCAAAGACATTATAATCCTCGCCAATTCAGTTCAATCTAACTGGTGGCGCAAGCAGGGCCATACTTTGTCCACCGAAGATTTGCAAACCGTCTTCGCAAACAAACCTTCGGTCCTAATAGTTGGATGTGGGGCATCAGGGTTGATGAAGGTGCCCAACGAAACAAAACAAGCCCTGCAGAACTGCGAAATCGGATTGGAAACGCTGGATACCCAAAAGGCAGTGCAGCGATTTAACGAATTATCACTGTCAGATGCAAATGTGGCGGCGGCTTTGCACCTTACCTGTTGAAAACCCAATTTTATACGGAAAAAATGGCGTCTAATCCCGCCAAAATGTAATTCCGCAATATCAGCACCAAAAACGCTGTTTTTTATGCTCTTTTCCTCAAAATGACCCAAAATACTCTTAAATTTCCGATAATTTTATATTCTTTCGGTATGCAGCCTCGTTTTTTCAGCAAAAAACGCCTTTTTAAAACGATTTTTGGGTTTTCAAAGTGATGAAATTCATCATCAAGCCAATTATGTCGATACAATTATCACCTCCAGAACAATTTTTGGAGAAGGGTCGAGAATTTTCAAAATTTTTAATGTTGCGAGCCATAAAATGCTTGCCTAAATGTTTTAAATTTTGTATATTACAAGTGTCCATGCTTATATATTACCTATATTTCCTAAGCATGCTACAGTAATGAAAAAGACGGTTTTTAATTAGAAAAAGGCAGAAGAATGCGGAAGAGAAAAGGATTTACGATAATCGAGCTTATGGTTGTGATTCTCATCATAGCCATTCTGGCTGCGGTGGTATTGCCAGCACTACGACGCCACGCCTATTCAGCTAAGTGGTCGGAAGGTAGGTCTCAGATGGGCAGCATTGCTACGGCTCTGCGATGCTATGCTGCCGATAAAGGAGAAGATGGAATCTATCCACCCTCATTTACCGAGTTGGGATTTGAGTCCGGCGACCTTAATGGGGTGCATTTCGTTGAAGAAAATTATTCGATTCCACAGGCATCTTATACAGCAGGCGGCGACCCCGAGTTGGCCTTTACCGTCCAGTGCGACAAAGACACCCTGGTTCCAATCAAAGTTACCCTCGATGAACATGGCAACTGGGCAGAAACGATTCCATAAGAAAGTCCGGATACAACAAAGCTCATTTGTTAAAAACCTCACAGAAGGTAGTGCGAGGAGTCCACACCAGTAATTCGTGAGCTCACAATACACATTTGTTGAGATATCTGTGTTATTTTTCATTTTTCCGCTTCCTATGATACTCGAGCGAATCTCATAGTAAGGAAAAAAATAACAGCATTAGTGTGAATTCTCATACCCTGGGCTTCAGCCAACAGGTGGACGCAATCGCAAAAAAATAAACACCTGCTGTTCAAAAGTCTTTATTTCATCCAAGTAACGCTGAAACGCAAGAAAATCCTACAATTACTTGACTCGCGGGCAAAATATGTATATAAGCATTGTGTAGCCGACCGACTGTGCCGGCAACATACTTTCAATCGTTATAGATGTGTTATAATCGTTCAGATAAGCTTTTATTGAAACCGG
>CAZUTR010000324.1:0-2857 GCA_964623545.1 uncultured Pirellulales bacterium
CCATGGAGCTATTACACCGTACTCGTCTTCTACTGTTTCATGGGCGTAATAGCTTGTCAGTGTTGTGGCGGCGAAGGAGTCATTAGTGACAATGCAACTAAACACTATTGTCAGTATGAAAGGTACTATTAAGAAGCTTAGTATAGTCCGAGCAGAAAAACGCAATCCTCTTGCCACAAACATATTTTCATCTCCTAAAATACAGGGGTCAAAGAACTCCAACATTTTCCTGAGTCTATAGACAATTATTCTTAAAAAAAATTATACCTTTTTCCGGGTTTTTGTTACAAAACAATTTATAAAACAAAGGATTTACTTATAAGGAAATGAGAAACTCGAAGATGTTGTAGTAATGTTCTGCTCAAGAGTAATTTTCTTTAGCTTTACCACTATCTTTGAATTGATGCTATGGCTCCCCTGCGCATTCTCCCCCTTCGCAGTATACCAGCGGATACTCAACATCCCACAGTTGTATAGGCTGACGGCGTAAAGGGTCGAGGGGATAGAGCCGAATACTCGTGTCAAAAATATCTTCTTTCTTCAAGTAGTCAGCGTGTCCATCAAAGTAAACAAGGCAGGCACCTTCATCGTGCCGGTAACATACCTGACCGAAATAATCCGGTTCTTTGCCCCCAAAATCTTCCTCACGAGAGTATCTGCCAATATCGTCACCATATTTGTCCCAAAATAAAGTAAACTTTGCCTTTCCCAATATTGTCCGGTAAAGATTACCGTCGATAAACATCATGCATTCACTTGGCCTTTTAACCTTGAGGCTATGGTGACCTCGATACTTTCTTTCGTTTGGGTACCAGACATCAGCCCATCTTTCAGTATTCATAGCGTAACTATTTCGAGCTTTCCATTTTAATTGACTCTCTATCAATTTAAGCCAATCTTCGTCATATCTCATTTTGTGAGAAGGACAGGTAAGTCCCTGAGGAAAGATAAAAGGGTCTTCCCACCCTGAGTCCTCAACTTTTTTATTTACAGCTAAGCAACTGCGATACACCTTGTTTTCAGGCCACCTCTCATCCCAGTAGTCGCCATTTGGACTTACATGGTCAGGGTCTTTGCTTTCCTGAGAAAAAGGAACGTACCAGCCATCACTGGCGCTTGCATAAGAGGCATTGGCTAAACCAAAGGACTTAATGGTTGAAACGCAAACTGCTCTGCGGGCGCTCTCCCTGGCCTTTCGCAACACAGGCAGTAAAACACCCATTAATAGGGCTATAATCGAAATTACAACCAGCAGCTCTATGAGTGTAAAAGCCGTTTTTTTACTCATAATAAGCCCCTTAAATCCTTTTTGGAGCAAAAAAACAAAAGACATTCTTTATATGAACACTTCATAGGAAAAGTGCCACTATAATTATTACGTCAAACGTTGCAATTTTGTGCAACAATATCAAACTCCTTTTTTCTCAATACCGCAGCAGACTCAGACAATATCCTGAGCTCTCAGCGGAATATAGACGCTGGCGTAATAGCACAACGACCATATCTGCATCCAGATTGCAACTTTGTTCACCGTTGCATTTTATGCAACAATACAGACGATTTTAAGCTTTTTTCCTGCGCAACAGAACGCCACCAAGACCAAGCAGCAACAGCGTAGCTGGCTCCGGAACACATGTAACTGTCAGCGGGTCAGCACCGCCGTACAAGGCAGTAACCATATCTGGTTCCAGATAACAGTTACCCCAGATAACAACGTCGTCAAGAAGACCTGCGAGATAGCCGTTCATTGATTGTTTATTGGCGTGGGCGCCAATCGTCAAATCAATGTTGGTCCAGTAAGGTTCACCGCCGCCCCAGTCTTGGTCCCAGGTTGTATCATCAAACTGATGGCTAAAATCATTCTTCGAAAAGACAGGAGCGCCATTGATGTATTGGACGAATGTTGTCCCATCATAGGTTACAACCATGTGCATCCAACTACCTTCGTAAGGGCCGGTGTTCCCCATAACAAAATCCCAGTTTGGTTCTGGTTCTGGCGGGCTAGCTCCATCTTCATCCCATGGCCAGAAATAGCTGGCCGGATCGCCGGTTGCATGCAGGTCAATCTCGTAGTTGGGACAGGAGATAATCTTGGGATAATCAAAGTAATTCTGCCAAGGCGTAACCATATCGACTCTCACCCAGAACGCCATTGAGAACATTGTCCCAATTTGGGCTATACTGGCGTCCTTATCAACCGAAACCAAGTTCCATGCGTTGCCCATTGTGCCGACATCATCATAGCCAAATTGTAGTGCCTGTGAACCATCGTGGCTAATGGTATACTGGGGAAGAGCATATCCTGCCCAAGCGGTCTCCCGTAAACCATCATTCCCATAACTGGATTGGTCACGCACAACACCAGCAGCCTGGTCAGTAGCGTTTTCCTCAAAGTTCAAATAGAGGACCACTTCTGCCTGCGCAGCTGTAGCTATCAACAAGATAACTACTACAAAAAACAATACAATTTTTCTCATCGCCTCCTCCGCGAATAAAAAATTAACAATATATACCACTTAACAATATCTATAAAGGATAGCAGAGGGTATATTTGCCTGCCACCCTTATTTTTTTACGCATTAAGGACAACCTGCAGGGTCGTTACATTCAAGCCACTGTTCGACGAATATCCCTATATCGTCGATGTCAACCTCGCAGTTGCCATTCAGGTCGACCTCAATCATTTCTTCTCCAAATTTATTTCTCAGCTCATAGCAAGTATATGCACCTATTGTAGGCGGCGGTTCCTTGCTCAAGTAAATCTCTTCGAAATAGGCATAAGGGGCCTCTTTGGGCTCCCCATAAGCACGTACAAAGAAGCTCTTGCCATCAAGCGATGAACTGGCGGTAAAGCTGG
>CAZUTR010000325.1:0-2834 GCA_964623545.1 uncultured Pirellulales bacterium
AAACTTCAAAGCAGGTTCCGCATTTTATGCATATCTCTTGGTCAATGATGTGGATCTGGTCCTTGGCGCCTATAATCGCCCCTACAGGGCATCTCCTGGCACAAATCATACAGGCCTGGCACTTTTCCGGGTCGATATAGTACGAGATTACTTCGCTGAATAGCCGATCTATCTCGTCTTTGGTGAAAAGTCGGTCATATTCTTCTGGGTTTTCAAGACGTGAGGCCAGCTTTTTATTTTTCGCCAACTTGATGTATGGGACTAACTTTGTAATTTCTGCAAGTTTGGATTTTAATTCATTTTGATCTATTCCTTCGGCTTTTCCGAGAGGTCCCAGTTTCTTCACCTTGTTGCCGAACTCTCTCATAATTTCGGCAAAAAAGATACCATCAGCCGAAGACATGAATTCAATCGTTAACCTTTCTGGGTCCAGGCCTATGTGTTCCATTATTCTTTTGCAGAGGAGCACCATGTTGAGTGCATCGTAATTGCCATGAGTACTATAATTGCATTCATTAAGACGGCAACCACCAATAAACACCCCATCCATTCCATTTGAGAAAGCCCGGAGCACAAATTCCAGGTCGACTCTCCCGGAACACATGACACGGATAAGCCTCGTTTCAGTTCCATATTGAAGTCTGGAAACTCCAGACATATCAGCAGCGCCGTATCCTCACCAATGGCATACAAAACCTAGAATTCTTGGTTTGAATTCAGATCCTGCACTCATTCGTTCTCACCTCCTTCCTTCGTAGACTTTTCTGCTATTACGACACCCAAGACTTCAGATTACTGTCTGAATCACAGTAGACATTTACGCGGGTTCAGCCACCGCGTTGATTTGAGCCAAGATCTCTTCATTGGTGAAGTGCTTTAGTTGGATTGCCCGCGTGGGACACTTTGTGGTACAGAGACCATCTCCTTTGCAGAGAACGGGATTCACGACAGCCTTCTTGCCCTGTCGGGTCTCATGAAGCTCTATGGCACCATATGCGCAGGCTGAGATACATTGCCCACACCCTATACACTCCTTCTCGTTCACCTCGCAAACAGAACCGGAGGCGATGACGGCATCGTGTGAGAGAAGCGTCAAGACCCGGCTGGCAGCTCCATACGCCTGCTCAATCGTTTCCCTCAGCAGCTTGGGATAGTGAGCCATTCCACAAAGGTAGACACCATCCGTGGCAAACTCAACTGGTCTTAACTTCACATGGGCTTCCTGGAAGAATCCATCCGGGCTTAAAGCTACCTTGAATAACCGGGATACTTCCTCACTTCCCGTGGAGGGAATAATAGCAGCAGCCAAAGCGACGATATCGGCATCTATTTCAAGCTTCTTGCCCAAGATATAATCTGTGGTGGTAATCTTGAGAACAGGCCGACCTTCCTCCGACTCACCCACCTCCACCTCTGGTTGATCTTGCGGTTCATAGCGGATGAACTTTACGTCTTTATCGGCCGCTTCCCTATAATAATCTTCACTAAACCCATAAGTTCTCATATCCCGATAGAGAATGTAGATATCCATCTCGGGGTTGATCTCTTTTAATTTCAACGCATTCTTGATCGATTGCCTACAACATACCCTGCTACAGTAATTTCTGTCTTCATTTCTGCAGCCTACGCATTGGATCATCACGAGACTTTCCGCATCAATAACCCTTTCGTTTCCTTGGTTGATCTGCTCCTCCAACTCAAGGAGGGTCATGACCCTGTCATCTTCTCCATAAAGGTATTCGGTAGGTGTATATTCATCAGCACCCACAGCGATGACGGTTGCGCCATGTTTGATCTCTGTTATGCCTCTATCAGACACTACCCTGGTTACGAAATTCCCAACATAACCTTCAGTCCCTGTGATGGTTGCATCCATATATACATGGATCAAGGGGTTCTGATAAACTTTGTGCACAAGATCCAGCAAATAGGCCTGAACATCCAACCCTTCCAGGGTGTGATAAATTCTCCTTGCATTCCCCCCTAGTTCTTGTTCCCTTTCTACCAGATAAACCTCATGCCCCTGGTTGGCTACGGAGAGAGCACAGGTCATGCCGGCTATCCCCCCACCTACCACTAACGCCGCCTTATTGATAGGCAGATCAATTTCCTGTAGTGGCTCCAGAAGGGCAGTGCGGGCGACCGACATTCGGATGATATCCTTTGCCTTTTCGGTGGCCTCTTCCTTTTCTTTGGCGTGGACCCAGGAGCAATGTTCTCTAATGTTGGCCATGTCATAGTAATATTGATTCAGTCCCGCCTCCCGGACGGTGTCCCGGAATAACGGGTCAAGGGTCCTGGGGGAGCAGGCAGCGATAATGACGCGATTGAGCCCTTTTTCCCTTGTCATGTCTGTTATTTCTCTGGCACAATTTGTAGCGCACGAAAACAGCTGTTCCTGAGCGTAGACCACATTGGGTAAGGTTTTGGTATATTCAACCACGGAAGGAACATTGACAACCCTTCCAATATTCGCTCCACAATGACACACAAAAACTCCTATCTTTGGCTCCTCTTGAGAGACATCCCTTTCCGGCGGATAGATCCTTTCTTTGGCCAGCTTCCCTCGTCGGTAATCAAGGAGTTCACCACATTGGGAACTGGCTCCGCTGGCGCTAAAAACCGACTCGGGAATATCTATCGGACCCTGGAAGGCTCCGCTTATAAAGATCCCGGGCTTGGTGGTCTCCATCGGATTAACAGGATTGACCTCACAGAAACCGTGAGGATTGAGCTCGATGCCGAGTTTTCTTGCCAGGCTCTTTGCATCAGCAGGAGGATTCAATCCGACGGATAATACCACCATGTCGAATTCTTCCTCTTTCACTCCATCG
>CAZUTR010000326.1:0-2806 GCA_964623545.1 uncultured Pirellulales bacterium
GAGCAAATCAGACTGCAGTGCGATGCGATTTCTGTCACGGGTGACAATCTGATAAACCGGCTCAGCCCCGGCCTTCACCACTGCAATACTGGCCGCGAGACTCGACAGTGATATGCCGCGCGGATTGTCGGAAACATTTATCGCTACAGGCCCACTGCCTATTGCCTTAACTGCCTCTTCGATTGCTGAACCGTCGGCCGTCGGCGACGGCAGCAGTTCCGCCGTCACAATAAAATCTCCGCTCTCTATTTTCTGTGCAAGTTTACTTTTAACCTTCATTTAATCTCGCTCTCTTGTCCGTTAGACGCTTTGTTCAACTACCCCAAATTGAGGCATTTTTTTTATCTGCTCGCACAAGCTCTTTATTTCGCCAGCAACCTGCCTGCCGCCTAACTTCGCCTGAATAACCTTTATCCGGCCCACACCCATCCCAATCTCTTCGAGCAGCGAATCGACCGCATGGGCACGCCTCTGTGCACGCATGTTTCCTTCGATATTGTGGCACTCGTTCTCTTCGCATGTTATTATCACTACACCGTCCGCTCCTGTCTCAAACGCCTTGACTAGGTACGGTATATCCACCTTTCCCGAACAGGGCAGACTGATGACTATTAATTCACCGCTAATCTGTTTGAGACTCACTCTTAGCTGCTCCGTATCGATACTGTTGGAGCAGTAAAAAACGCATATCTTTAAATCCTTATTTTTCATAACACCTTATTTTCATTGAACTTGTATTAACACATCGTTGCTGTACAAATAAAAATGCTTAAAAACCTTACCCATCAGGTTCCTAAACACTGTAATATCATACGTTTGTTTTTGAGGTAATACCAGTTTAATATCATAATACATATTGTAAGGGAATCTTATATTGCTATTTGTATCGCTAATAAGAAGGATTTGGGGCTAACCGTAAGTCTATATCTGTGAGTAAGTTAAGGCTAATGTAAGACTCTGGCAATGAAACCATCGCTGTTGCTGTTAAAGAAAGAGTTTTTCGTAATATTTATAAGGGCAAATATAAGCCGTTTTGCTTATTTTGCTTTTTCAAGTCGGATTTTCACGCTCTTTGCATGCGCATCAAGCCCCTCTACCTCTGCTAAACGGATAATACCTTCAGCGCTTTCCGCTAATCTTTTCTTGTCGTATTCGATTATGCTTATCGACTTGATAAAATCATTACTGGTAAGCGCACTGAAGAATTTCGCAGTCATCCCAGTAGGCAGTGTATGACTGGGTCCCGCCCAATAGTCACCAACTGCAACAGGCGAATAATCACCTATAAATATTGCTCCCGCGTTTTCTATTCTTTCAGCAATATTCTTGCTCTCATCGCCGCATAGAATCTGCAGATGTTCAGGAGCAAAGTCATTCACACGGTTAACTATAGCTTCCATATCCTTAAAAACAACCACACCCCCGTATTTACGCAGGCATTTTATGATTTTATCTGAACGGTTCAAATGATGAACCTGTGTTTTAATTTCCTCAAGGACACTTTCAGCAAGTCCCTGGGAATTAGTAAATACAATTGCACTTCCGTGATCGTGTTCGGCCTGGCTTAACATATCAGCAGCCACCCATGCTGGATTGGCTTTATCGTTTGCAATAATCAAGACTTCACTTGGCCCAGCTATAGAATCAATATCGACAAATCTGAAAACTTCTTTTTTGGCTAACTGTACCCATTGATTACCAGGACCAACTATCTTATCAACTTTGGGAATAATGGGTGTTCCGAAGGCCAGTGCTGCAACCGCCTGTGCACCACCAATTCGATAGACCTCGTCTATTTTTAACTCTTCACAAACCGACAGGATTACAGGATGAATGCTGCCTTTATATCGCGGCGGTGAAACTACAGCTATCTCTTTCACACCTGCTATCTGTGCCGGCACTGCTGTCATTATCACTGTCGAAGGCAATGGCGCGGAAGCTCCCGGAACACAAATTCCAACTCTTTTGATTGGCGTATATTTGATTCCGGGATGCTTAATGTTACCTATGAAGATTTCCTCTTGATACTTGCGCACATTTTCGATAGCTTGGCGGATTGCCGACAAAAGGTCTTTTTCGATTTCACTATGAGCTTTTTCCAGGTCTTCTTTGGGAACAAGGAACCTTTCAGGTGTTAATTTGACACCGTCGAACTCCTCTGTAAATTTCGCTACGGCTTCATCCCATTTGTATCTGACATCTGAAACAATTTCTCTCAGTTGAGTGAAGTATTCCCCTGTTTCAAACTCCGCAGCCAGGACTACTTTGCCTCGAAGTTGGCCCAATCTCTTATTGAAATCCGATTGGCTGTAAGATATCAGTATTTTATCAAGTTCATCAGTCATATTTTTTCTTCACTTGTATCTCTCTGTGTCCTCTGCCTGTCCGCCGTCTTGTCCATCGTAGCGTTAGCGAAGATGGAAGCTTTAGCAGAGGCGGATGACCTCTGTGGCTAACTTTTATCTGCCGAAGTTTCCATAGCTGTAAAGGCGGGTTGCCTTTTGCAGCAGTAAATAATACTCGCCTTTATATTTTGTTACAATTCCTGCTGCTTTGAATCTCACCTGTTCCGGCTCAGTCGCTCGTTCTCTCTCCGCCAGCTCCAAAACTCTACAGGGAAGCAGCCGCAGTGTTTCGTTGTTAATATCTCTGCCGAAGGCATCGGGGACAAACTTGCCGATTTGATTAACATTTATTTCATACAGTTGATTCCTCTGTCGCGGCATAAAAATAAAGCCGGCCTTATCTGTCAGAAGAATATCTCTCTCTGGCCCTGTCGCCTTTCGTAACTGTCTCGCCCTGGCGC
>CAZUTR010000327.1:0-2804 GCA_964623545.1 uncultured Pirellulales bacterium
CTACGGTTGGAACGAGCAGCTTTACCCTGTTTTTTTTCACCACCGACAAGAGCTGCTTAATATAGTTGGCGTCGGTGGTCGGCTTGACAAGAAAAGCTTTATCGCATAATTGGAGTGCCGGGCTAAGATTTGTTTTTTCTGTTCCGAAAAATGAAGCATTTATTTTTAGTTGTCTTGCCGCCCGGCGAAAGCTATTAAGCAGCGAGACACGCCTGCCAATACACGTAAACAGCACATTCACATCCCGATATTTTACCGGACGAGACTTTGCCATTATAGTTCCTATAAAAAGTGCAGAAATTCCCAAAATACTGGTTATTATTTGTGGTTGGCCGCCTGAATACTTATATAAATTATAACCAGTAAGCTGAGCTTTGTCCAGAACATTCTTCGTCAATTGCATTTAGGGCCTTGAATATAATACCCACTCAAGGTCCCTTTTCTCTTTACTGTTTTTGCTTGCTGGACTACTATTTCATCCGGTTTTCTGTATTCATATTCTACTTTAGAAAGAGGTGAAAAATGAGAAAAGTGTCAATCCCTCCGTATGTACTGGTGGCTGTCTTGTTGTGTGCCGCCGGTTGTCAAAATCCACAGGTGCTGGAAGGGCAGCCTAAACGCACTCTTTTGCGTTTGGGGACCTCTGAAACGACAGAGGCCATTCGAGTGGAGCTCGTCGGTTTGCAAGAGGATGTAAGCTTTAAGCTATTCAGCCAGGCGCTGGATGAGCCGCTGGTTATAGCAGGACAGCCAGGTGCTGACAAAGGTAGTATTTTTTTCAAGACTGCCAAAGGCCGTAATTGGCTCCGTGGTGAATCCGACTGGTTAAGACGAACTGAAAGTGGGACTTTTGAGGCAAGGTGGAATTTCAACAATGACCAAAAGGTCTCTGTATTAATCGTGCCCGAAGGTCAAAACTATATAATAACACTCTCCAGCGACGGTGGAGATGATATACTAAAGTGGGGGATTAATTTGAAAGCTAAACCTGAAGAGTTCTTTACAGGCCTTTTCGAAAGAACAGTGGATGGAGCCCAGCAGAAATCCTGGCAAAAAGGGATTAAAACGGCAATGAACCTGCGGGGTCAGCAGGTAGATATGATAATTAAGCCGACACTATCAATATATGCGCCCTTTTATATCTCTTCCCGTGGATACGGATTGTTTGTTTACGGGACATGGATTGGTCACTACGATATTTGCAGCGAGGTGAAAGATTTGGTTCAGATTGAGTTCGAAGGGCCAACTTTGAAATTTAAAATCTACACATCTAAAAGCCCGGCAGAGATAGTCAAAACCCACGCTCTTGAAACAGGCCCATCGATTCTTCCACCCAGATGGGCCTTTACACCGTGGCGATGGCGAGACAATCACACAAACAGAGAAACATATTATGACGGTACACAAGTTCATGCCCCCTATAATAGCCAGCTTGTTGAGGATATACTGATGATGGAGGCATTGGATATTCCTTGTGGTGCTTATTGGGTTGACCGTCCCTGGGCGGTTGGTCCGAGGGGTTATAACGACTTCGAGTGGGACCCAAATCGAATGCCGAATGCTGAGAGAATGATAAAGTGGCTTGAGAGCAAAAACATACGCTTTATGCTCTGGATAGCACCGTGGGTGATGGGTGAGATGGCTGAAGAGGCACTTTTGAAAGGATACAATCTAAATTGTCAGATATCGAAAATCCAGGATAAGGTTATTTTAGTGGATTTCACAAATCCTGAAGCTGTCAAATGGTGGCAGGAGAAAGGCCCGGCCAAGATGCTTAAACAAGGTGTAAAAGGTTTCAAGCTTGACCGTTCTGAAGAGATAATCGGTTCATCACGGGAACACAATGTTTATGACGGTCGGCCCTGCCGTGAGATTCGCAACGATTATCCTGTTCAGTATGTTCGAGCAGTCTATGAAGTATGTAAGAAAATCCACGGTGACGATTTTGTATTGTACCCACGGGCGGCTTACACCGGCAGCGCTCGTTATAGTGGTTTCTGGGGCGGCGACATTGCATCTCCACCCGAGGGTCTGCGTGCCGCTATTATTGCTCAGCAGCGTTGTGCTGTTATGGGCTATCCAATTTGGGGCTCGGATACCGGCGGTTACTGGGGAGGGCCCCTTGACCGGGAAGTTTTGGCTCGCTGGCTCGGCTTTAGCTGTTTTTCGCCGATTATGGAATTAGGCCCTACTGAAGACCGTGGACTTTGGGATATGAAAAAAGAGCCGCAATATGATATTGAACTGCTAGCTATCTGGCGGCTCTATGCAGAAGTGCATAATAACCTTGCCGATTACACCTACGCCTGTGCCAAAGAAGCGCGCGATACAGGAATGCCGATTGTCAGACCGTTGTTTTTGGTGTATCCTGAACAGAAAAGGGCATGGCAGGACTGGCAGACATATTTGTTTGGACCGGATATTTTAGTCTCAGCTATTTGGCAAAAAGGTGAAAGCGAACATACGCTTTATCTGCCTGCAACTGAAGATTGGGTCGATGCATGGGATAAAAATAAGGTTTATGACGGCGGACAAGAAATAACCGTTGATACTCCTTTCTACAAAATTCCCATTTTCATTAGAAGAAACGCAGAAGTTATCAGGGTCATCGGGAGCCTTGATAAATTGTATAATGACTCTCTTGCCATCGCAAAAAACAGACCAGACCTGAAAGAATTGGATAAAACTGTCGAATGGTAACGGATGTTTTTTCTGTATATTTGTAGTTTCTTGTAATGAATTTTGCGGTAAATGAGGCCCTTATTTTATCGAGACCGTTTTTGGTCAGGACAGCTTCATTTTAT
>CAZUTR010000328.1:0-2795 GCA_964623545.1 uncultured Pirellulales bacterium
TCTGTGTTTTTTGCCTGTCCGCCATAGCTTTAGCGGAGGCGGATGCTCTCTGTGGCGGGGTTTTTTTATTAAAAATTGATATTTTTCTTGCAATATATCTGAAAAAGCATATTATCCGGTTTTCCCGATTAGGTTAGAGATTCAGAAATAGTCGGAGTATAATAGATGTCGAGAGTATGTCATTTTACCGGTAAGCGGACCGTTGCGGGCAGGAGCATTTCCAGACGTGGTAAGGCCAAACATCTGGGTGGTGTGGGCAGGAAAGTTACCGGTGTTACCAAGAGAAAATTTAAGCCGAATATTCAAAAGGTCCGGGCCATCATTGACGGCAAGGTCTGCAGAATCAAGGTTTCAGCTAAGGCTATCCATATGGGGCTCATTCAAAAGCCGCCCAAACGCAATTACAAACCCGCTGAGAAAGTAGAAACATAGCAAATCCGTTTGATTGCTTTATTATACAGCGAGGCGGGCTCTGCCTCGCTTTTTTATTTCGGCTCGTCTCGGCGAAGGCGCCGAGCTGAAGCCGGGCAGGTAAAAAAAGAGTATGGCGAATAAGATTGATAAAGAGCAGGTTAGAAAGGTCGCATGGCTGTCGCGCCTCGACCTGACGGAAGCCGAAATCGAGCAGTTCACAGGTCAGTTGAGCGCAATTCTCGATTACGTTGCGAAGATGAACGAGCTGGATACGGAAAACATAGAGCCGTTGGCGCATTGCCTGCCGCTCAGTAATGTCTTCCGGGAAGATATTGTTACTGAATCCCTCGGTACTGAAAAGACTTTAAGCAATGCGCCACAGACGGACGGGGAATTTTTCAAGGTGCCGAAGATACTTGATGACAGCAGCGGGGCATAGGTATCGGGACGAACTATTTTCGGGGTTTTATTTATGAAGTTAATCCGACTTGTTTGCATCGCGTATATTTTCATATTTTTGGCAGGTTGTGCCCAGATGGAGAAAAGAGAGATGAAAGCAGGACAGCACCCACAGGCATTCGAAAAGAAGATTAAAAAGACCGTGGGATGTGACTACCTGCTTTTTTTGCCGGAGGGCTACGGCACGGCAGAAGTGAAATGGCCATTGCTCATGTTCCTGCACGGTGCCGGTGAGCGAGGCGAGGATTTGCGATTGGTCAAGAAGCACGGGCCGCCGAGGTTTCTCGACCACAGGACAGACTTCGGATTTATAGTTGTATCACCACAGTGTCCGAATGATGTATGGTGGCCGGAGAAGCTGGATTTGCTGATAAATCTTCTTGATGAAATAGAATCACGCTATGATGTCGATACCGACAGAGTATATCTTACGGGATTGAGTATGGGAGGTTTCGGAACGTGGTCTCTTGCCTGCGGGTATCCTGAGCGTTTCGCGGCAATCGCACCGATTTGCGGCGGCGGGGAAAAGTACTTAGCCGACAGATTGAAAGACGTGCCTGTATGGGCATTCCACGGTGCGAAGGATGAGGTTGTTCCGCTCGCAAGGTCCGAGGAGATGGTTAAAGCAGTAAAGGAAAATGGAGGAGATGCCAAACTAACTATTTATCCTGACGCAGGGCATAATTCTTGGTCAAGGACGTACAGCAATCCGGAGCTTTATGGTTGGTTTCTCAAGCATCGGATAACTGATAGAGGGAAATAAATTTCGGCGATGGAAGAGCTGAGTGCCAAACAGTTGCGTGACAAGATAACGGCCGGGCAAATCAAAAGTGTCGAGGCGACGCAGGAGGTATTTGCGCGGATAGAAAAATATGAGCCGGTCATCGGGGCTTATATCAGCACATTCAAAGAGCAGGCACTGGCGAAGGCCAAGGAAGTCGACGACAAAATCGCCGCGGGTAAAAAGGCAGGTGCCTTGGCGGGCGTTCCGATTGCGGTAAAAGACGTTATGTGCACCAGTTTTGGAACCACTACCTGCGGCTCGAAAATATTAGAGAATTTCTGCGCACCTTATAACGCTACTGTTATTGAAAAGCTGCTTGCCGCCGACGCGGTGATAGTCGGCAAGACAAATATGGATGAGTTCGCGATGGGCTCGAGCACAGAGAATTCGGGGCTAAAGCGAACAGTCAATCCCTGGGATACGAGCAGGGTGCCGGGCGGCAGCAGCGGTGGGTCAGCGGCGGCGGTGGCAGGGCGGTTGTGCTTTGCGGCCCTGGGTTCAGATACGGGCGGTTCAATAAGACAACCGGCCAGCTTTTGTGGCGTCGTGGGACTTAAGCCCACCTATGGGAGGGTGTCACGGTACGGACTTGTTGCGTATGGTTCGAGCTTGGACCAGATTGGACCAATAACGCAAACGGTCGAGGATGCAGCGTTGCTGATGAATGTTATAGCAGGTTACGACCCCCGCGACAGTACAAGTGTGGATGAAAAAAATGCGCCTGTTTGTGATTATCTTGAAAGACTCGATGAACAAGTCGAAGGATTAAAGATAGGTGTTGTGCCGCAGTTCAGTGCCGGGGCCGACGAGCAGGTGCGAAAGGCGATAGATGAAGCAATCGATGTTTATAAAAAACTCGGAGCAGAAATAGTAGAACTGCAGATGCCGCATCTCGATTACGCAATCGCTTCTTATTATATGGTTGCGACGGCTGAAGCGTCGAGTAACCTTGCGCGATATGACGGTGTTCACTACGGCCATCGAACTGAAAGGCCAAAAGATTATATCGAGGTTTATACCAAATCGCGGGCCGAGGGTTTCGGCAGTGAGGTCAAAAGGCGAATAATGCTTGGAACTTATGCGCTGTCGAGCGGATACTATGATGCGTATTATCTTAAGGCGCTTAAGGTAAGAAACC
>CAZUTR010000329.1:0-2792 GCA_964623545.1 uncultured Pirellulales bacterium
CTCATCAATACCCTTTTGGCTTTTACGTCAATATCAGCAACAGTTTTCTTGGCCATCCTTTACCTGCCTTCTGTTCTCTGTCTCTACATCTCTGCCATCTTTTCCATAATATCGACGGTGCGATTCGAATATCCCCACTCGTTGTCATACCAGCTAACGACCTTTACAGTATTGCCGATGACCAACGTACACAGCGAATCGAAGATGCTCGAAGCGGGGTCGTTTACAATATCGCTGCTGACAATCGGCTCATCACAATAGACAAGGATACCCTTCAAAGGTCCTTCCGCGGCCTTTTTCATAGCTGCGTTTACACTCTCAACAGTCGCCGCCTTTTTAACATTGACGACCAAATCAACAACGCTTCCCACCGGCACGGGAACACGGATTGCAAAACCGTCGAGCTTGCCGTCGAGTGCCGGTATGACTTTGCCGATTGCTTTTGCTGCACCTGTGGTGGTAGGAATAATATTCGCTGCTGCAGTCCGCGCACGACGCAAATCAGAGTGAATCATATCGACCACTCTCTGGTCGTTGGTGTATGCGTGAATGGTCGTCATAAGACCATGCTCGATTTCGAATGAATCGTTGAGAACTTTGGCAATCGGAGCAAGACAGTTGGTGGTACAGCTCGCATTCGATACGAATTTGGTATCCTTGGTGAGCTTATCACTGTTAACGCCGAGGACAATAGTGGCCTCGATATCGTCTTTTGCCGGTACGCTAAGAACTACTTTTTCTGCACCGGCCTTGATATGGTCACCATAGCCGCCTTTCGGTGATTCCTGTGTGCGGAAAATACCTGTTGATTCGACCACAATTTTAACGCCCATGTCCTTCCACGGCAGCTCCGCTGGACTCTTAACTGATAAAACTTTTACTTTCTTGCCGTTGATAATCAGCTCATCACCTTTGACCTCGACCGTGCCCTTCCATTTACCCATCACTGAATCATACTTAAACATATGAGCCAGACTTTTGGCGTCCGCAAGGTCATTGACTGCCACAAGCTCCAAATCTGTTTTTTTCGACATTATAATTCTTGTTACCGCTCTTCCGATTCGGCCGAAACCGTTAATTGCAACCTTTGTTGCCATTATGCTTCTCCTTCTTTTAATACTGTTAACGTTGTTTTTTCGCTTATTTACTGTGTTTTACAACAGACGAGTGGCCTACTTTATTTACAGCCGCCCTTGTTGTCAAGATTTTATTGTGGAATCATCGAATTTGCGGTCATTTCACTCCAAAAACCCATTCTTATTTGTCATTCCCGCGCAAGTGGGAATCCATACTGTGATTTTTTTGACAAATTCGTGTAACATATCCGCACCTTGCGCAATTAAACCTGTGATAATGGTTGGTGTTATGGCAAAACTAACAACAGAGCAAAACGCTGATGATTTGGTAATCAGGGCCCGCACTGATGCTGACGCCCTGGGCCGGCTCTACGATGTCTATTATGAGCGGATTTTCCGATTTTGTGTACACAGACTCTTCTCGAAGAATACTGCCGAAGATGTAACCTCAACAATATTTTTCGAGGTTGCCCGTAGAATTCGAAACTTTGCAGGCCGAACGGAAAATGATTTTCGAAACTGGCTGTATGCCATAGCCGCCAACCAGGCGAACGCTTACATAAGAAAAACGTCGCGACGAAAACAGCTTCTACAAAACGCGGCAAAACAGGAACCTGTCGATAACAACTGCCCCGAAGAATCATTGGTCTTAGACTGGCAGACGCTTTACAGTGCTGTTTTGAAACTGAAGCCGAAACATCAAACCATCATTACGTTAAGGTTCTTTGAAAAACTGGAGTTTGAACAAATAGCAAAAATCATTAACGCCAAGCCTGCGACCGTGCGTGTAACTTTGCACAGGATTCTAAAGAAATTAAAAAACCATTTGCAGTCAGTTGTAGATGGAGAGCTTTAAAATGTTTAGAGACGAAAAAGATTTTGAAAAGACAGTCGCTCAGCTAAATATCGATAGCGAGCCCGACAGCAAGCACAAAGAAACTCTGCGCCTACAAATGCTCTCGACATTCAGCGAAACACATCAAAAAAGTTCCGCGTACGCAGGCAATTGGCAGCTTGTATGGAGAACAATTATGAAAAGTCCGATTAGTAAAGTCGCCGCCGCACTGGTTATTATCTCGGCCGTCTCACTACTGTGCTGGTTTGGCTGGCAGCGGGATTCTTCCAGTGCAACAGACCCATTTGCCGGATTCAGTCTGCTGGCCAAAGCCTGTGCCGCTGAAGACGCAATATTCACCGGCGAAAATATCGTACATATCAAAAACGAGATTATCGTTTATCCAATGTTAACAAGCGAAGTGTCGTATGGTCAGCCTGATTCAGACGACTTCACTGAGCAGGTTGAAGACGAACTTGCTGAGTTCAATGGCTTTCTGGATTTCACCTGGCTGCCAATGTGCTCTTTGCAGCCAAACGGTCAATTTCAATTCAATCAGCTTGAATTATCTACCGATGTTGACGAACCCTATATCGTAGTCGACCAGGCATGGTATGACCCGGCCACAGGACGTTTTGCACGGATTTTGCAGATGGGTGACAAATTCATCTTCGCAAATTCATTCGATGGCGAATTCATCTACACATCGCAAATTGCATCTGATAGTACTTTGCAGCTTGTAAAGCAAACCGTCTCGAGAGATTTCAGACCTCCGCAAAGGCCCGCCGAGTTCCTTGGATTAGGTGCAGGCCTTCGAAGCTCCCTTAAGGAGGATACGCCGATGGTTCAGAGTGTTGAGCAGGGAACACTGCAGGATGGTT
>CAZUTR010000330.1:0-2787 GCA_964623545.1 uncultured Pirellulales bacterium
ACTGTAATAATCTCCGCCGCCTCGGCCGTATGACGTACCGAACTTTTTTTCTAACCCTTCTAAAATCTCCGGATTCCGTTCTCTCAACTGGTTTACAATCTGATAAGGGAGCCAATAGCAATTCGGCATTTCTTGAAGAATCTGCCCAATGGCCTCCCGAAATTCTTCAAATCTCGGCATTTTTTTCTCCTATAAATTGCTCTCTATTATATCAGCCACTTATCTACCCAAAACCGCAATTCTACTGAATTTTGACCGAACTGACAACATTTTCAAGGCTTAACCATTCCCAAAGACCGAATTATACTTTATCTATAAGTAAATAGCTGAAACCTCTGCCTGTCCCAGCACGTCGTTGGCAGGGATGAGAGCTCTGTGGCTTAAAATCAATCTTTGTGCCTATGTGCCTCTGCTCCTGTGTGCCTGTTTTTTACTCTTTTTTACCCAATCCTTTCCAGATTAACCACTAACCACTCACCAATTACGTGTAAAAAACCGTTTTTTCCGCCTTTTTTCCGCCAAGTAAAGGAGCCGGTACACTTGGTACAAGTGGGGCAGCAAGAAGCTGCTCTGCTATGCGTAGCGCTTCGCAGAGCATAGCCCGGCGGACGAGGTAAGTAGAAGTTACCGTCCTATTATTTCAGTCAGCTTCAAAGATTAGGCCGACGCAGTTGGCCTGGTGGATGAAGGCATGCACTTGCCGCAAAAACATATTTTTGAGGACGGTGAATGCCGAGACCACCAAGCTGACTGAAAACTCTGTGCTCCTCGGTGCCCTCGGTGGCTGAATATCAGTGTATATTCGTGCCTGTCCCCGCACGTTGTAGGCGGGGATTAATTCGTGGTTTAAATTATTAAATCTCTGCGCTCTCTGTGGACTCTGTGGCAAACCAAATCCGCGCTAATTCGCGAAATCCGTGGTTAAAAAACAGCTCATTTCTTATCGAAATCTGTGTAAAAAAACGCGCATTTTTGCTCAAAAGTCGTTAATTTCTTGTCATTTTTTGTCATTTTTCATTCAAAACCGTGCAATTTTTGTTCATTTTTGTCAATTTTTACCCCTTTTTTTGACCCAAAACCGTATACGTCCGATAATATCTATGTTATCACCTACGCTAACAACCCTAATTCCTGGAATTTCGGTAAAAATCCTCAATTTCCACCCTATTCTATACTTTTTTTATCTTCTTTTTAACCTTTTTGCATCGAATCGGCGTTGATTTTTTTTATTAAGTCCGGCAGCTCGGAAAGTAGGTTTATTTTCCAGACCCCTTCGGGAATTCTTTTGCCGATATTGGTGTAGGCCTCTATTAAGACAGCATGCATACCGGCCTTTACAGCGGGCTTAACATCCTTGTCAATACGGTCGCCTGCGAACAATATATTTTCCGGTTTTTCGCCGATTTGCTCTGCCGCGGCTTGAAAAATTCGGACATCAGGTTTTCGAAAATCAAATTCGTACGAATAAAGGCGTACGGGAAAAAATTCCAGTATGCCCGCCTGCTCCAGGTGCCTATCCAGGGAGCTTGCGCTTATAAAGGTGTTCGACAGTATGCCCAGCTTAAGGCCTGAATTTTCAAGCGCTGTTAAAGTCTCTTTTATTTTCGGCTCAGGTTTTCCAACCTTACTCAATGGCTCGTACCACAGCCAGTCAAAATGCTGCCATTGTGATTCGCTGAGCTTTAGACCTTTTCTTGAGCCGATTCCTTTTAATACTACCAGCGAATTAAAGTCCCTGCCGGTTATTTTGGATAGTGCCCGGTGAAAGTAAAGTGACAGCATGCCACGCCAATAATAGAAGATGAAGCTGCCGACGGACAGGCCGCAGCTTTTCAGATAATCGTATGATGCCCCGGCACCTTGGCGAAAAAAGCGTGACGGCTTGATTCTACCAAAGCTCAGCAGCGTTTCGCCGAGATCGAACAATACCGCTTTGACCTTTTTGTCCGGCACAATAATCAGCAATCAATAAAGTAACACGGCCATCCTGGCCGTGTCCTTTCAGGTAACTAATTCACTAATTCACGGGCTGGAAGCCCGTGCTACTTTCAGCGGAGGCAGGTTATCACCAAAGGCCTCGCTGACCCATTCGAACATCTCGTCATCGGAGATTGCCGAGACCCTGTCGTGTGCGTACTCTTCGTCGATTTTGTCCTTTATTTTTGTTATACGCGGGTCGTGCTTGGGAATATCAATTTCATACCTGGCCTCTATCCAGTGTTTGATACCTGCTGCGCCGGTCTTGTCGGTAATCGCCACATTCACGGGACGATTGAGCAGTTTTGCCGTATCGAAGCAGTTGTATATCTCTTCGTTCTTGAGCAGACCGTCAGCGTGAATACCGGCCCTGGTAACATTGAAACCCTTGCCGACCAGGGGATAATTGTTCGGGATTTCAAAACCCAGCTCGGTTTGTGCGTACCCTGCAAGCTCTGTTATTGCGGTGTAGTTGACGCCCGGACGCTGGCCCTTTAATTGTGCGTGCTCAATGACCATGCCCTCCAAAGGCGGATTGCCTGTTCGCTCGCCGACACCGAATATAGAACCATTAGCAGCGCTGCAACCATAGAGCCACGCTGTCGCAGCGGCTACCTGGCCCTTGTGCAGGTCGTTATGGCCGTGCCATTCAAGCCATTCTGAAGGCACACCGATTTGTCGAAGGCCGGAAACCAACTTCGGAATACCCCTCGGCAAAGCAGCATTGGCCCACGGCAAGCCGAAACCCAGCGTATCACAAAGACGAATCTTGACCGGCTTTTCATATTTTTCGGCCAGCTTCATCAACTC
>CAZUTR010000331.1:0-2779 GCA_964623545.1 uncultured Pirellulales bacterium
AGCATGATAGGGAGCTTTAGCCGTTCCGCTCAGCGTTGTAAACTGCCACACATCACCTTTAAAGAAAAGACTACAGGTGTCGTTAACCTCATCAATTCGCCAGTAGTAGGTTTGCCCCATATCAAGGGCCTGCGGTAATGTGTAGCTATTAGCATCAGCATCCTGGCGCGCACGATAGACCTCTGTCGGCCCCATTGGGTCATCATTATCCGCTGTGTCCACCGCCGTATAGTCTGTGCCCAAGTATACATCGTGCTCCGCTTCTTCAAATCCCGGTCTCCATGAAAGAACCGTATCGCGCCCGACATCTATTGCCCCGTGAGTCGGATACGGTTCTCTGGCTTTACTCTGAGTTGTAAACGACCAAATTTCTCCTTTCCAAAGATACGGTGAACAAGTATCATTTACCTCGTCAATTCGCCAGTAATAAGTTTTCCCATACTCGAGGGTCTCCAGGATATCATATATCTCCAGGCCGACCGCCTGTCGTGCACGATAGACCTCAGTCGGCCCCGGAGTGCCGCTGTTATCCGCGGTGTTAACCTCATCATAGTCTGTACCAAAGTAAACATCATGGTCCTCGGCATAGTCACCGGCTGTCCAGCTAAGGTCAGTGGTAACCGGGTCGCCCGTCTGAGTATCATACGGCTCCGGCAAATAGGCGTAATCAGTATTGAAAAACCGGAAATTATCCAAGTAAAAAGTTCCATGGGAGTGTTGGCCAGAATGCAGACAGAAAATAAACTCCAAGTAACCAGGCTCCGCGGCAAGACCGCTAAAATCAATATGACCATAGCTGTAGGTCATCTGCCTTGTATGGCTGGCTCCCCAATTGGTAGTGTCCCAGGCACCAGGCATACCAGGATTGCCGTCGTCAGTACAATAAGCACTATCAGATGTTATATCGTTCCAGCCAATTCCATCACCATTAATGACAATCCTCTCGAACACGGCCAAATCTTCGCTTGCTGCCGGCCAGTCGGCTGTGACCCAGGTCACGTTAAGTGCAACGAGATTATTTTCCAAAACAATGCTCAAATTCGGTTCGGTATTCATAGGCAGCTGCACGGCCTGTATCCAGCCTTGCTGAATTTCCACCTTGAAGGCATAGTCATGCAGGCTCGCCCCAGTACCAAAAACGGAGTCTATCTCACGGGTACTATCCCGTCGCTGCCATCCATCCCAGGTCTGTTCCCAGTCACTCTGTACAAGTGCGTAAGTTGAGTTCGCTAGAAACAGCACCAATACAAAAAAGATTAAAAAACACAATTTCTTGAACATAACGCTTCTCCTTTCATAAAAAGGACCTTAAAATATTAAACAAATATGGTTTAATACAGCTTTAGCTACAAGCTAAAAAGCACCATTTTTTCAGTAATCACGTAACACTTCGCCAAAATTAATAACATTGCGCGTGTAAGCAGCCCTCAGCTATGAGTGCAGCCAAAGAGCTGGATGATAAACAATCCTTATTCTCCATAACCTGAATTTGCCATTTGCTATGTATTTTCTTTGCACACAACCCCGGATTAACAACCCCTAAGACCGTGAAATCAAGCTTGTTAGAAATACAATTTTACTAAGAATCGCACTATAATTATGTTATTTCGGTTAATTACGTTGACCAATCAACGCCTTTATTGTGCCGAATTCGCTTGATTCTCCTTCCATATCATTAACATGATAGTAATTCGATGTACTAAAAACCATCCTCGGTTAGGCCGGAGACGAGGCCTGTTTACTCCGTCCCGCCCTGACTACAACCACTCTGCAATATGCAGCTGCCATCCGTCTTGGTAACGGAATTAAGTCGTATCGCTCGCTGTTGAATATTATGATAATCTTATTGTATACGATTCCGGTTTTAAATGGGCCGTTATTTTGCGCAAAAATAACGTTATTTTGCGCACTTTCCTCGCGTGAGTGTCAAGAAAATTCTACAGTACATTACCAATTTTAGGAGATTTGATGAAGTTTGTCAAAGAAAAAACAGTCAAACAAGCAAAAAAGGCCTATACCACAGGGATATAGGCCTTTTAATTACTCCAAACTCATCAGCTCTAATCAAAGATGCACATAACCACTTATGGCTGCCATTCTACCTCTTCAAGCCAGTGTTCTAAAAGTCTTGCATAGTCATAGAAGTTGATTATCCTCTCACCTTCATCCTCTTCTGCGTACAACTCTGCGTTCGATAGTATCTCAACATGCAGTTTACCGTCATCAGGATTCGTGCGTAAGTCTGCAAGATAAGCTATCTCAGCCCCCGACAGAGCACGGTTATAGAAACGAACTTCGTCTATGTCGCCGTTAAAGACTCCAGGGCAGTCTTCCCAGCTTGAATCGTTGTTGTTGCCTATCGTTATATAAATGTCTTCACCACTACCGCCACCAAAGGCAAATTGCCCGGATGCCACTTCTTGGCCATTGAGATAGAGCCTTGCAGCAGTCTCACTAGTAGTCCCATCAAATGTGGCGGCCAGGTGAGCCCATCGACCGATTAACACATCCATTATACCGCCCTCTGACCACACAGCATAGTCACCGCTAAACGGTCGGAAAGCAATTGAACCACGCGTATCTTCTGAGTCAGGGGTATCCATCTCTAACATGAACATCACGGATTCTTCATTCCAGCCGCCTCTCTTACTAATCAATCCCTGAGGCTGACCCCCAGTGGGGTAGCGTGGTCCAGCCCACCTGACCCACATAGATAGAGTCAATTGGCCTGTCCCCTCAGCAGGATGCGCCACCCCCAGCTCCAGCGGCGCGGCCGGGG
>CAZUTR010000332.1:0-2756 GCA_964623545.1 uncultured Pirellulales bacterium
AAACAATGGGTCAGATAGTCACCCTTGACCAAAATATGGTTAATATGATTGCCGCTGGCGAGGTAATTGAACGCCCTGCCAGTGTGGTCAAGGAACTAATGGAAAACAGTCTCGATGCCGGCTCATCCAAAATAACAGTCTCGGTCGAAGACGGTGGCAGGAAGCTGATATCGGTCTCGGATGATGGCTGTGGTATGGATGCTGAGGACCTGGCAAATGCCTTTGAGCCGCACGCAACAAGTAAAATCAAGACATCCAGTGACCTGCGGGGTATTTCCACACTCGGTTTCAGAGGTGAGGCCCTGGCAAGCATCGCATCGGTGGCACAGGTCCGGGCTGTGAGCAAAACGAAAGAATCGGCTGGAGCCAACTGCATCGAGGTTGACTGTGGAGACAAAGGGGATATAAAACCCTGCAGCGCGGGTTTCGGCACAACGATTGAAATAAGAGACCTTTTTTATAAACTACCTGCCAGACGCAAATTTCTCAAAACTGCCAATACCGAAATGGGTCATATCACGGAGTGCTTCACTCGAATTTCTTTGGCAAATTGCGAGATGGATATGACTTTATTGCATAACGGCAGAGAGCTTTATCGCCTCGCGGACAAACAAGATATTCGACGAAGGGTAGCCGAGTTGTTCTCTCCGGAAATATCTGAAAGTTTACTTGAGACTGAGACATCTGAAAGGCAATTGCACATTTCTGCCCTTCTGGGCGACCCCGGTATCTCGAGAACAAACAGCAACTATCAATATGTTTTTTTGAACGGTCGATTCATACGTGATAAGTTTATCTCACATGCAATCAAAGAGGCGTACCGCGGCTACCTTGAGCCGGGAAGATTTCCAATCGTCTTTTTATTTATCCAGATGCCTTACGAGGATGTTGATGTTAATGTTCACCCCACGAAAATCGAGGTGCGTTTTTATAATGCGAATCTGGTTCACTCACAGGTTTTGGCCTGCCTGCGGGAAAAACTTTTGCGAACAAATTTTGATACACATGCTAAGCTGCCGGCCGCACCAGCTTCACCGAAAGAAATGTACGGCACAGGTGCAGCGCCTAACAGGAGCCAAAGAATTGCAGATGCAATGGCTGAGTTCTTCAAAAGACACAGGCCGATTCAGACACAACAACAGCTTGGCTTTCGTTCAACTTCTTCAAAATTTGTGCGAGATGAGCCGCGAGAAAAATTCGAGCAATACGCTGACGCTGCAGGCGGAGGTGCGCAATACGACAGGAAGTTTATGCAAATACACGACAGCTTCATCGTGGCAGAGACGGAAGATGGATTTATAATTATCGACCAGCATGCACTGCATGAACGCGTAATGTATGAAGATTTACGCAGAAGAATACAGAAGAGCAATCTCGAATCGCAAAAACTGCTGATACCGGAAAGCTTCCAGGTTACCGATGCTCAGAGCAATACTATCAGTGCTCATATCGAATTAATTGACAAATTAGGAATCGAGCTTGTCCCGTTCGGTCCGAGGACTTATGCAATCCAGGCATTTCCGACTGTCCTGGGCGGCGCGGAGCCGCTCGATTTTGTTCAGGATTTAATCGATTTGCTCTCTGATAAAACAGGTGAAACCAAGCCGGAAGAATTACTCGACCAGATTCTGAATATGGCTGCGTGCAAGGCGGCGATAAAAGCAGGTCAAAAATTAACCGACAATGAAATAGAACAGCTGCTTGCCGACAAGGAAATTACCGAGTGTTCCGGCCGTTGCCCCCACGGAAGACCTACGATAATAAAATTCACACACGCTGAGCTGGCTAAGCAGTTTAAGCGAACATAGCTATGGTAAGATTGCGGATATTACTGACTGTTTGTTCTTTATTGGTATTTTTATGCTTCGTGACACTGTTCCTGCTGCCCCCAAATGTTTATGACCATTCCCGGACGGCCCCTAACCACCCTCAAAGCATACCGGAAAGGATTGTTTCGCTTGCTCCTAATCTGACTGAAATTCTTTTTGCATTAGGTCTCGGTGAAAAGGTCGTTGCGGTTTCAAACGATAGTGACTTCCCATCCGAAGCGGTCGGTAAGAAAAAGATAGGGACATTTTGGCAGCCGGATACCGAAGCCGTCATAGCATCCAGGCCGGAGTTGGTGGTTACGTTATGGTTTGAACAACAAAAGACCGTGGCGGATACTATGAGTCGTCTGGGCTACAAGGTTTTAACCGTAAAGATTGAGAAAATCGATGAGCTGTTCACCGCTATAATGCAGGTCGGCTTCGCAACCGACTGTGTACTGCGTGCTTATGAGTTGACAGACAGCATCAGGACACAGTTGAATGAATTGCGGACAAAGTATGGTTCCGCTGAGAAGATAAAGGTGCTGTGGGTGGTTCAGGCCGAGCCGTTGCGTGTAGCCGGCAGAGATACCTTCATAAACGAATTAATTGAGCTTGTCGGCGGAGAAAATGCAATCGGCCCTACAATTCAGCAATATCCACCTGTAAGTTCGGAAGAGATTCTGATTTGTGAAGCAGAGGTTGTAATCCAGGCGGCTATGTCGGCGACGGGTATAGATGAACAACAGCAAGCTGCCAATGCTTTCTGGAGCAAATATAAAAGTTTACCTGCTGTAAAAAATAACAGGATTTATGTAGTTAATTCTGATACTGTTTTGAGATTAGGTCCGAGACTAACGAAAGGCCTTGGGCTAATTGGTCGTTATCTGCACCCAGATATTTCAATGAAAAAAGAATCAGAGCGAAAGATGAACAAGGACAAGCAGT
>CAZUTR010000333.1:0-2746 GCA_964623545.1 uncultured Pirellulales bacterium
GGATTCCCGCCCCTGCTTTCGCAGGGGTGACAACCTTTCGCAGGGGTGACAGTCATCTGGAAGTGTAACTCGCGGTGGCAGGAATGATTTATCCGGATATGGGAACAACAACAGGGATATTAGTTATGTCGTGAATAAAGTGATGGTCTTTGTTGAATTCGTCTTTGAAGAAATTTCCCCGAAAGAGCGGCACCTTCGGTACGCGAATGAATGCAGGATACCTTTGATTAAACTCATAAGTAGTTTTTGTAAAATCGTTTTTTGGTTTTTTTAATATGTGTGTGTACTTGTGGCCGAGGACCTTCGCCTTGTGTTCAAAAGTGCATACAAAGTCGCCTAGGTAGTATGCACAGCCAGGTTTGAGTTCAAAGCCGTTGTAACGGATGTGCCCTTCTAATTGCATCTCGCCGACTTTTTCGGCACCCAGGCAATCGTAAATAACCCATTTGGTGACGCGGTATCTACCCGGTTCAAGAGCGACTGCGTAAACTTCATCTTTCCATTTGAATCTGAGCCTGTATTCTTTGTCATTTTTATCATTAACTAAAACAATTGCGTTTGTTCCCGACTGAGTTTTCAATTTTTTCTTTGGCTTAGTGAGCTGAAACCGGCCGTAGACATAAGCAAGGTCGGCTTCGGGATTATCAGAGCACTGTACAATGGGAGTTAAATTCGCACACCCGACCAAAGAGAATATGACCGAAATGTACACAAGTATCTGTATTATTGTTTTTTTCGCTGTCATCTCCTGAACTCGACACTACAGGTGCATTTTAACGCAACAGTATTGATGATTCAAGAATTTTATTAATTTTTAAAATTCAGATGATCAAAATGGGATTGTGCGGGATAAGAGTGATTTTTTTGTTGATTTAAGGGACAAAAAGTGGTAAAATGTATAAAAATATTATGATACATGAGGTAGGACAGCGAGGATTCTAGCGTAGAGCGTGTAGCGGACAGCGGATTAGTTGATTGGTTAAATGATTACACGGGGCATGGGAGTAGATGCGAATATTGGGAGAAGTTGAAAGTTTAAAGAAGAAACCCCTTGCGGTGCAAGGGGCTAACAGACCCCGGGCACAGAAAAATGCCCTGCCCACAGGTGGCAGGGCTAATCTAACCGAATTTGAAGCGATGCGATGCATCGCATTTTTTTAGTACGGGATAAAAAAAATAAGTTATTGCTGTGTAAACTGAGATTTTGTAAGATTCAGGAAGGTTACCGAGAGAGAAACAGTAGAGAGATAAAATTAGCTACGAAAAGGGACAGTAAAGTGATATTAACCGCGGAGAACGCGCGATTTCTAATTCTTAAACTCTGAGATTGACTCGACAATCAAACAGTATGAAACGTGAACTTGAAGAACGACAATACTACCAGGAATCGGAATATAGCTTTCCTTATCACTATTTGCCAGACTATTATCGAGGCTCTATAGTGACAACAAGATTCTGGGCATGGTCAGTTCCTTATTTAAGTAGATTGAAACTTGTGATCGACTTTTTGAACAATCACCAATTTGTAAGTCTAATTGATATTGGGTGTGGAGATGGGAAATTAATAAATGTCATACAAAAACATTTCAGTCATGCTTATTTGTGTGGAGTTGATTACTCCGACCGGAGTATTCAGTTTGCAAGATGTCTAAATTATGTCAATGACAGGATACGTTTTGATGTATGCGATTTGACAACACATCTAGAGCCTATAGAAACTTATGATGTCGGTACTATTATCGAAGTATTAGAACATATACCTTTGGACACAGTTGATATTTTTTTGCAGAATGCGATTTCTTTTATAAGGCCGGGTGGGTACCTCTTGCTTACAGTTCCCTCGAAGAATATACAAGTTCTTAAAAAGCACTACCAGCACTTTAGTATAAAGCAGCTTGAGGAGATCTTTGAAAACCATCCGGTTAAGATCATCAATGTGGAATTTATTGATTCGGGTGGTTTGATTATGGGAATACTCCATAGGCTTCTGGGCAATTCAATATTCATTTTGAATAGTCAAAGATTAGTAAATCTCTTTTTCCAATATTATGTTAGATTTCATTTACATGTAAATAAAACTAACGGAAGGGGCATATTCTTAGTGGCACAGAAGAGGTGAAAGAGTCGGAGAGGTAACTTAGAAATTAAAGTGTAAAATGCAAAATTGTGGGGGCGACGCGTTGCATCGCGTTTTTTTTTATAGATTGCCGCGTCGGCCTACGGCCTTCTCGCAATGACAATGATTTAAAACGAACCCACTAAGGGGCAAGCTCGCAATGACGAAATCTTGGTCCCCGACTACGACCCCTGTCTAATACATACAGGGGCAGGCCTTTCGGGGACAGGGAAGTTTAAAGATGCGAAATCCTTGTGATATTTTCGAGCGGCTTTGTCATAGGCGCGGGCGGCGGAGGTTTGGCTGGTGAAGTAGCCGAGGTGGTGTGATTTGTTGTCGCAGGTGATTTGAGCGGCCCATTTCTTATTTTTTTTGTTCCAGTGGACACCTTTGTATTTCGAGGTTTTTTTGGCGGTGCTTCGGATGTTGCGGCAGTTCTGTGCGAAGGTGCAGGGTCGCAGGTTGCTGCCGCGGTTGTTCAGGCTGTTGTGGTCGATGTGGTCAACTACAAGATGGTCGGGGGCATTTGTGATTTGGCGGTGCATTTTGATGCTTTTGCCGTTTTCCTTTCGAACGGCGTAGTAATTCTTAGGCGTACCTTCGGCGAACCAGGTAAACTGGCTCAGAAAG
>CAZUTR010000334.1:0-2741 GCA_964623545.1 uncultured Pirellulales bacterium
ATCATGGAAAGAGCAAGAGGGTACAAAACTTCGCAGGCTGAGAAAGTCGAAGAACAGCAAACGTCGAAAAGCAGTCCTGATATCCTCGGACAAATACTAAATGAGCTTAAGGGCATTCGAGAAGTATTGGAAAATAAGGATAGTTAATGTGATGTTTATATTGGGATTGATAAAAATGCCATTTTTTAGGAGATAAATGCGATGGAAAAGAAGCATAACAAAATCGACAGAAGAAACTTCTTAAAGACCATGAGCGCAGCAGGCCTGGCTCCCGCCCTTGCTGGAGTGGCGAAGGCCAATGATGCAAACAGCAGCCAAGCAAAGCAAAAGCCAACAGAAAAAGAACAAGAAAAGAAGACGCCAGCAAAAGACCGAGAAGCACAGACGCCGCAGGTACCGAGAAGAAAGCTGGGCAAGACAGGTGTTGATGTGCCGTGCTTGTCACTTGGTTTTGGTCGGCCGGGTGAGCAGGTGATTCTAAGAAAGGCTTTGTTATGGGGTATTGATCATTGGGAAACGTCGCTGGTGGCGGCGGGTGGAAACAGCGAGCTTAGTCTGGGTAAATTCATAGCGGACAATCCTGAGATGCGGGAGAAGCTGTTTATCGTCACGAAAGAGTCGGAGTCGAAAAATACAGAGGATTTGGAGAAATGTCTGCAGACGTCGCTGAAAAGATTGAATACTAAATATATCGACCTGTATTTCGGCGTTTACATGATGCAGAATGTTCTACAGTTAACGGATGAGGTCAGACAATGGGCTGAGAGCGCGAAGAAGAGGAAGTTGATTCGGTTCTTTGGTTTTAGTACCCACCAAAATATGGCTCAATGCCTTTTTGCGGCGGCGAAAGCCGGGTGGATTGATGCGGTGCAGACGGCATACAATTTCCGGGTGATGCAGGATTCGCGGCTGCAGGACGCTATCGGAGCATGTCATGAGGCGGGAGTTGGTGTTATCGCGATGAAGACGCAGGGGATGAGGCAGAAGGTCGAAACCGAAGCTGATAAGAAACTGATTGGACACTTTACCGAGCGCGGATTTACCGAAGGACAAGCGAAAATCAAGGCGGTTCTTAAGAACGAGGGAATCAGCTCAGCATGTTCCTCGATGACGAACAATCAGATATTGACTTCAAATGTGGCGGCGGTGCTGGACAGGACAGAACTTACGAGTGCGGATATGGGTGTTCTAAAACAATATGCGCAGGAAACGTGCAGTGGTTATTGTGCCGGCTGTTCGGAAATCTGCGACTCGGCGCTCGGCGATATGCCTTACGTCAGCGATGTAATGAGATATTTGATGTACTATAACAGCTACGGCGACCACGACAGGGCGAGGCAGCTTTTTGCACAAATTCCTGCTGGCGTGAGAAGCAGGCTGCTCAAAACAGATTACAGGGCTGCAGAAGCCCTGTGTCCGCAGCGGATGCCGATAGCGGAGCTGATGACAGAAGCGGTTGGTAAGCTGGCATGAAGACATTGCCCTGCCAACAGCACTATTAGGCGTCCTTTGGAGCGGCAGGGATAATCGAACACTTTGTGGTACCGAGGGTTAACAGGTATTGTTATGTTAGCGAGGGAAATAAAATGATGAAGAATATTACCCTTATCGCCTTATTACTTGCTATTGGCATCAATTTAGCTGGATGCTCATCTGCTAATAATCCACATACTGAATATCGCCCATATTGTATCATCATCGAGAATGCCCAAGCTATTAAGTGGTTCATAGAATTCGAAGGGGCAAATTTTGACAGCATTTGGATACCGACTCACGATGATATAGAGGGGCTACAGCAATACCTTAAATCATATCTTGAAAAAAATTCCACGATTAAGGTGCGAACTTGGCTAAACAGAGAGTACATACTCAATAATCTCTCTGAATACAACTTGGAGTACTCTGGATATGTAAAAGATGGAAAGAAATTCATTATCTGCAATATGGTCTATGGGTATATAGGTATTAATCGAGATAAGTCTGCTACTGATGAATTCACATACTTTCTAGATGGTGGCTGCAGCATAGTGAGAGTGATATTTGACGCAGAGACGAAATCGGTGGTCAGTATTGATTGTAATGGACAATGAAAAAATCAGTGGTTAATCCGCAAGATAGGCAAAGCGCCACCTCGCGGGTTGAATCGTGTTGTAACCCCGCCCGAAGGACGGGGCTAAACAACCCTAGGTGGTGTCGAGGGTTAACAGGTATTGTTATGTCAGGTAAAAATGAATGAGAAGGATATGCTCGTCGGCGAGATTTTGAGGTAGATTTTATGTATGAGCAAGAATTCGGAGTTGAAAAGGGCCCGCAGAAAACTGTGGGAGTTAAAGATTATATGGGATACGCACTGGTCATCTGCGGAGTTTTGATTGCGTTTTGGGTTCTTTCGAACGTGTACAGCCTGTTTACGAAACCTGAGAAACTGCTGCCATTTCAAGAACTCGTGTCATGGCATCTTGAAACCATAATATCTGATGCTAAAAAAGAAGGTTTGAAAATTGTGATTCCCAAAGAGATTCTGTCATATTTTGTTCCTCTCATTTTGTTAACGACCGCAGCGGGCATAGCTGGTATTTTCATAAGCGGAGTTATAAAATTGCTGGACAGTGACGTTCAAAGATTATCAAGAAGGATTGCAACAATGGGGAGTAAGCTAAGGACAAGGATAGACCGCATTAATGATACATTGCGCAGGAATCGATAGTTTTACAACAGAGTGTTAGTTATGAATTTGTGCT
>CAZUTR010000335.1:0-2737 GCA_964623545.1 uncultured Pirellulales bacterium
AAAGCAATGGGTGCTGATATCAGCATCGGGGAAAAATCAATTACAATCAAAGCCGTCCCACTCAAAGGTGTCGAGATAGATATGAACCAAACGCCAGACGCACTGCCGGCTATGGCCGTAACCGCCGCTTTTGCCGAAGGCCAAACTCGCTTAGTAAACGTACCACAGGCAAGAAGCAAAGAAACAGACCGAATAAGCGCGATGGCCGAAGAGTTAAAAAAATTGGCCATAGAAGTTGAAGAATTGCCCGACGGCCTTATAATACGGCAAAGTAATCCAAAGCCGGTCAAACTGGACGGCAGAAGTGACCACCGGCTCGTTATGGCACTATCATTAGCAGGCATGGCCGGCGAAGAACAATGTTCTATCGATACCGCTGAGGCGATGAGTGTTACTTTTCCAAACTATGTCGAACTGATGACAAGCATCGGCGCTGATATGAAAGTTGTAAATTAAGGAGATTGCAAAAAAATGATTGGCTGCTCATTAGGACGAATCTTTCAGGTAACTGTTGCGGGAGGCTCCTATCAGGAGGGCTTGTCTACGATTATACAGGGACATCCTCCGGGAATGCTGCTTACCGAGCAGGAAATTTACGGCGATTTGCTTTTGCGAAAGCCGGGTGCAGATGAACTATCCAGCCCCCGCAAAGAGCCGGACCTGCCGATTATTTACTCGGGACTGAACTCCGCCGATACTGTTGAAAACGCTGGCAACAAAAATCATACCAATGGCACTCCTCTTACGATTTTGATTCCCAACCTCGACCGCCATTTTATTCACATAAAACAGTACCAGGATACCAACCGAACGCCCCGTCCTGGTCATGCATCATACGCTTCTTTTATCAAATACGGTCCGGACGACGATGCAATCGGTGCCGGCATCTTCAGCGGCCGATACACATCAACCATCGTAGCGGCTGGTTACGTCGCAAAGAAAATCCTTAAAAAGTGCGGAATAAATGTATTCGCCTACGTCAAGGAAATCGCCGGTGTCCGTTGCCCTGAGGTCGATTATGAAAAAGCCCTGCAGTACACGAAAAATTACAAGCAGATGCGCCACGACCTCGACCCATTTTATCAGCAAATTTACATCAAGAATCGCATAACAATGGATATGCGATTTCTTGAGAAAATGAAAATATTAACCGAGGTTGAAAAGGAAATTGACGCAATTCGCAACAAAGCTCCAAAAATGAACGCTGAGGAAATCAAAGACAAATACAAAGTTCATCCCATTGTGAATTGTCCTGACATCGATACAAGTCAGGCAATGACCGACGCCTGTAATAAGATTTCGGCAACCGGTGACTCAGCCGGCGGTATGGTGGAAGTTATTGTAACCGGCGTCCCGACAGGTCTCGGCGAGCCGGTCTTCTATAAACTGGACGGCGAATTAGGCAAAATGCTCGGCATCGGAGCGGTCAAAGCTGTGGAAGTTGGCGCAGGTATGGCTGTCAAAGATATGACCGGAAAACAAAATAACGACGAGATGTCATCAAAAGACGGAAAAGTGATTTTCGAATCAAACAACGCCGGTGGAATCACAGGTGGTCTCGCCACGGGCCAGCCCATCGTTGTCCGGCTCGCAGTTAAGCCGACACCAACGATTGACAAACCGCAAAAGACTATTGACAAATACACACTGGAAAACAAGCAGCTCGCCGCAATAACCAGACGCGATGCAACGATTGTCGCCCGGATATGGCCTGTGGCTGAAAATTACACAGCCATTGTCATTCTCGACCATCTGTTGGCACACTACGGCTACCAAACTCTGAGGGAAAAACAAAAAACTTAAAGTCGATAAACAAAGCCCCAGGTTACTACCTGGGGCTTTGTTAACTTAACACACTTAGTAATTGGTCAACAAATAAAATATTTCTTTTTCTATAATCCCGGTGGAAACTTTGTATACCTGTCAATTGTAACGTCCACCGAGCACGCCTCATTGTCGGCCTGGTCATAGACACAGACTATAAAAGTTCTCACATAGTTCTTGGAACTGCCATAATAGCTGGCCTTAGACGGCGTTCTATATACCAAAACACCGTCGATTATATAAGGGTCATAAGGATTACCAGGGTCATCAGGGTCATTATCCGGTATAATGTCACTGTCAAGAGCCGAATCTTCTATGCAGAAAACACGATAATAAACCGGCCCACCGGAATCATCGACAGCCGTCGCCGTGGCAATAATCCAAAAATGCCAATAATAATAAGAATCCATATATTCAGACGCACTTATAATTTCCGGCGCCGGGTCGGGGGGTATAGTATCCGCAGCCCCCGAAAGTGTTGTTTCGGTGGCCACATTGGAGTACGCCGAATTACCATTAGCATTGTAGGCATAAACTCGATAGCTATATTCCGTCTCAATCTCAAGTCCTTCATCACTATATTCTGTCTCATTAGCAGGGATACCATCATCTATCAGTTGATAAGAGCCGCCTCCGGTTCTGCGCTCGATTCCGAAACCGAGCTCATCACTGGAGTTATCCGTCCATGACAGGTCAATCTCTTCACTGGAAATCGCCTCAGCTACAAGACCGCTCGGCGCTGCGGGCGCTCCAGGCTGCTGTCCACCACCTTCTTCGGTCAATACGTAGCGAACTGCAGTCCACCCGGTCTTGTTAGGAGCATTGGGGTCATCCGGGTCATAAGTGTCGCATACCCCATTAGCATAATTCGGATTAATCAGAGTAAGGTAATGGTCAATACACATTTTATCTT
>CAZUTR010000336.1:0-2691 GCA_964623545.1 uncultured Pirellulales bacterium
CTCTTAAGCCGCCTACGCAAAGTCACACTGTTCAAAAAGCCCATTTTACTCGCCTTTTACAATCAAAACGTTTCCTTTTGCTGGGCAATGAAGAAACACACTTATAGCAATCCTAACGTCATAAAATATGTTGAGACCAACTTCATCCCCATTCTAATTGATGTCGACAAACAACCTGAAATCGTTAAACAATACAATATCGACTATTATCCCACTCATTACGTTAAAGACCCTAATAGTGACAAGCTTAGTAATCCTATGATAGGCTGTTTCCCGCACCCCCCTGTGTTTATTGAAAGGGTCTCCCACTTACTCAGTACAATAAAACAGTCTAATAATTAGACTTCTTTGTTTGTTTAACATGAATATCGCTAAGTCAAATCAATCGTACGAATAATTTCTTCGTCCTATAAAAGTCCCGAAAGCACAATTAAAGTAATAAAACATGGGCACAGTATCAAAAGAACATAACCTAATTTATCGACATTAATCAACCTGTTTGGAACCAGAAAAAACATTTACTATTGAAGTTCTGCTACATGTTCTTTGATTTATGACAAGCCGGTTCAATTTGAGTACTGCTGCACAAAAACCCACTAAGAAAACAGACCATAAACATAATAAGGGAATCCAAAGATGCCTTGAATATGGGATGCTTCTCGCCTTAAATGGGAAAGAATTAATATTATATGCGTTTTTTACACTTTCTTCGCTAAAATTTCGCTTCATTATTAACGGCTCTTCTTCTACTACCTCAACCGAACTAAAATCTCGATCACCGGTTAAATGTGCCCATATATTAGAAAATCGCTTAGTCAGATGTGATTGAGACAAGTCCCAGACATAATCATCAGGAATAATACAGTGATTGGGGTTCTGCATAAACTCAAGTTCAAATTTGTAAACCACTGATGCCAATTGTATAGCACAACTTATTGATACGAGCAGAATCACTAAAATTTTTACCATAGATTTCATTGGCCTGCTAAACAACCATGCCAATGGCAAAACTAAAAATGCCAAAACTGTAACTTCATATCTAATCGACCATGCATAATCGCCAGCCCACGTGGTATGGAAACTATGAAATATAAAACTGCTCACTACTGCAGAAAATGTTGCCAAAACCACTACCTTATGCCGCTGATAAAAGCCGTAGATGCACACCGGAAATAGCAGCAAAACAGGATTGTACAAAAATATACTTTTGCCCGGACTAAACAGCTTTGCTGCCAGGGTCGGCAAAGGTTGGCTTCCAAATATGTCACGTCCGCCAAGAGCGGTGGAGGTACAAAGTCCATAACCGCTTTCTAAAACACTGCCGAATCTGATATAGTTATACCAACCCAATAATATAATGATTCCGCCTGTTCCGCAGAGACCGGCTAATAACCACTTCCCAACTCGCTCAACTCGCGATTTTCCACTATTACAAAGTATGTCCTCACCGGCCGCTACCAGATAAATAGGCAAAATCACTATTATAGAGCCTAGCCTAAAAAGAAGACAGAGCCCCAGCGACAAACACAAAAGCCACGCATATAAAAAACGTCTTTCATGCAAATTTTTAACCAAAAAAATCATAGCAAGCAGTAATAAGGCGCTCACCTGTGTCTGCTCGTATGTAATTACCGAATAATGAAAATGCATTGTAGCGACAGCAAATATCCCCGCTATGAAAATTGAGGTACTTTCACCATAGCATAACAAAATTAACAGGCGATACATCAGCCATACAGCCAAGGCGCCAATAAAAGGGAAAAACAATATTGACAGCGAAAATTGCGCACATAAATCCGCTGTCTTGGGACTAACAGGCGTAAGCTTTTCCAAAAGCAAGCCTAATGCGTTAAATGGCAGCATGCATATCGACTGACCAATGCCCCAGAAAGAATAACGCCTGCCATCCACCCCCACGGCATAATTGCGGGTCTCCAACTCATCTTCAATGGATACGCTACCATTTCGAATCATTTGTCGTGAAATCGACCAGCGAATCTCAGAGTCACCCGGTATATTGCCTGGACTGGCGAGGCTGTATAGCAGAAACGATGATATAAATAACAGGGCTCCGATTGTTAATCTGTGCCTGCTTGCTTCGTCTCTATCAATCATCTCCTGTCCGCTCCCACGTACATTTGTCAAAATATTAGAAACCGGCAGAAAGCTCCCCAAATAAAAAAATAATTACTCGATAATGCTTTTGCATAGCAGTCTTTTTCAACTTCTCACAGCAGCAGCTAATAAATGCTCTGAATCCAGCTCTCAATGCCCTTTCCCCAGAGAATAATTGCAAAAACAATCGCTAACCAGATAAGGATTGTCAACTGAAAAGGAATATCGTGCATAATAAGGTCAGTTGGACCCGCATATGAGCCCTTCATCGAAAGCATTGCAAACCTGAATACCGCATAGACCACGATAGGCAGTGTGTAGATAAAGTAGTTTGTGCCAAACTGCTCAACTGTTCTCTGGTGCAGACCATAGAGAAGAAATGAAATTACAGCGATACCAGCCGACAGTGTTATAAGATGTGTAAGCAATTCAGGAGTATATTCAATCAGAACGGCTCGATGGCTGTGTGCCCGTTTGCTGTCGTTTATCATTACCGCTTCACTATATCGTTTACAGAAGCCCATGAACAACCACAGCGTGAACATACAAATAAACAGCCATGGGCTAATCACCACT
>CAZUTR010000337.1:0-2669 GCA_964623545.1 uncultured Pirellulales bacterium
CGACCTCCTCGATGAACCACATAAAGGTAGCGGGGGTTCCCCTTTGGCGGTCGCGACTTTCGTATTTTTTGGAAATTAACTCTTGAAACTGCTTAATATCCATTTTTCAGCATAGGGTTCGTCTGTCGCAAATGCTATGCGCCTTGGCTTCGTGCTGTTTTTTAACCTGAGACCAGGTCCGACAGTTTTGCCTTTTGGAAAACGGCCTTTGCCTGCATGACTGCTTTTTTGTAGATTTTGTCGGCTTTTGCACCGAGTTTTTCCCTGGGTGTCAGCTCAGCTAAATTCAACTGACCGGTCATAGGCCCTTCAACCGATTCGACAATCTCAAGCAAAGAGATTTTCTTTGCCGGCCTGGCTAACAAAAACCCGCCGCGAGGGCCTCTTTTGCTCCGCAGCACACCAGCTCTTACCAACTGCTGCAGTATTTTAAGCAGGTATTCAAGTGGTATGTCATACTTTTTCGATATGCTTTGGGATAAAACGATACCGTGCTTTTGCTGCTTGGCGACATAAGCGACCGCCAGCAGTGCGTATCCTGTTGATCTGCTGATTTTCATATTAGGCTCCTACGTACCAAATGTATTTTTTTATATCGAACAATCTTCTGCAAAATAGTAAACGTGCCGGAGTTTTCTATGCCTGACTTTAACGAGCTAAAACATATAAGCTTTTTTACATCCCCAGTGCCAAGAAGCGAAAACATCGAAATTCCACCACACAACTCCGGAACACAAAAGTCCTTGCGTTTTATAACAATAAAACACTGAAATTATTTTCGCCGGAATATTATGGTATTGCAAGAGTTTTTTTATAAAAATAGCCGAAAATATTAAATGTTTGTAAGGTAGCAAAAAACTTGACATTTTGAGCGTTCTAACGTAAGATTTGGCTTTAATTTAACGAAATTAAGGGAGATAGTTATGACAGCGATTAAGCCGAGTATAAATGTCGATTACGGCGATAATGCAACGGTAATTACTTTTACGGATGAAAAAATCCTCGAAGAGACTCAAATTCAGACACTTCAGGAATCCGTTATGTCAGTTATAGAACAGTCGGAGCGGATAAACCTGATTTTGGATTTTAGCAATGTACGATTTTTGTCTTCGGCCGTATTAGGACTTCTAATAAGAATTAGCAAGAAAGTTTATGAGGCCGATGGGCAGTTGAGACTTTGCAATATTAATACAAAGATTTACGAAATTTTCAAAATAACCCGACTGACTAAGATTTTTGAAATTTGCGAAGATGTTGATAGTGCAATCAATAGCTTGTCCAATGCAGAGTAATTTTTTTTATGTTTTATTTGCAAAGGCGAAGAAATTGCAGATTCTCTGTGAAATCCTGCTTTAGGATACCTGCGAGGTTGGATAGAATTTGGCTTTTGCAAATAGATAACACGGGACTATTAGAAAGTTAAGTGTATGGGAATAGAGGCGAAGAATAGTTGCTCGAGGATTATTAGGAGCAGGCCATCGGCTGTGAATGAAGTGTGTAAGTGGATTTTAGGCACACTCGAAGATAGTGGTTTTAGCGAAGAAGATATTTTCGCCGTTCATCTTGCATTGGAGGAGGCGTTTACTAATGCAATCAAGCATGGTAATAAAATGGACCCGAACAAGGAGGTTAAAATTAACTATTCTTTGAGCCCGGACAGAGTTGAGATTTCTATGGTGGATGAGGGTGACGGATTTAATCCGGATGCTGTCCCTGACCCGCGACGTGGTGAAAATCTTTATAAGCCGGGGGGAAGAGGTTTGCTGCTTATGCGCTCGTATATGGATGTTGTGGAATTCAGTGAGCGAGGCAATGGCGTACGTATGGTCAGATATAAAGAAAAAGAACGTAAGGATGTGAGGGCGCAAGAGCAAAAGTGACTGACAAGCATTCCGTTTTCAACTTCAATAATATAAGGAAGAGTTGACGTGGCAAAGAAGATGTTTTGGAAAATCTTGATTACTTCGAGCTGTTTGTTTTTTTTGGGTGGTTGTGTATTTAATAGTGAACCAATGCCGGAGATAGCGTACGACTATAAATTGGAAGAGCCGGTGAAAGTCATTCCGCCAAGAGCAACCTACCCGGAACCAGATATTGGTAATATTCCGAGAAGCTGGCTGCCCGCGCCGTATTTGGAAAAAAAGTGGACGGCTATAGTGATACATCATTCGGGAACAAAATCGGGCAATTCGGCGATATTTGATAAGTGGCACAGGGAAGGTCGGCACTGGGAAGGAGTTGGGTACGATTTTGTGATAGGTAATGGTACCGATAGCGGTAATGGACAGGTTGAGGTTACATATCGTTGGCGAAATCAGGTAACCGGTGCTCATTGCGGTGGTACACCTGGGAACTGGGCAAATGAAGATGCTGTAGGTATTTGCCTGGTGGGTGATTTTAATAAGACGGTGCCGAACTATCAGCAAATGGCATCTCTTGCGAAGTTGGTTAGGTTTCTACAGAGACGTTACGGAATTAGTAAAAGCAATGTCTATGGCCATAATACTACACCTGGAGCTCGCATAACAGATTGTCCAGGAAAGAACTTTCCAATGGCCAAGCTGAAATCAATGCTTGAGTAAAGCAAATTAGAAACATAAAAGAAGATAAAAAAAGTCTGAAATAGGGTGGAAAATGAGGGTTTTGGAGGAAATTCTGGAAAATAGGGT
>CAZUTR010000338.1:0-2668 GCA_964623545.1 uncultured Pirellulales bacterium
GCCTTTGGATTGTGCCAATAAGATATCTTTCAGCATTTAATTATCACCCTTTACGTCTGGGCCTCTCAAAGTTCATTATAACATATTGTTGTGCAAAGAGCCAGTGCTTATGTTTGATTTTGCCGAACATAGGAGGATTTGCAATTCGCTGCAATACTGTAGGGTATTGCTTGTCGTATTTAGAAGATACGAAATTCGGATTAGAATGTTTGGAAAGAATAATCCATGAAGGGCTTAATAAGGTAATAATCCCTACGAAGAATATAGGCTTAAACGAGACTTCTGATAAATTTGGGGATTTGAATCCACCCAAAAATGTAGAGCATAAAAAATAGTTTTTTTTTGCTTTGGATTTGTCGATAAGCAGAACGATTTTATTGGACATATAAGCATGTCTCGAAATCGGCTCTTCAACACAACCAATATGTAGCGGTAACGGTGTAAGGGATAGGTCTATATAGTGCATTAAGTTATGGGGCGTTGACCTGGCGAACTGGGGGTCAATTAAAGAAAATTTGTTCGGCCTGTCGATACTGCGTTATGTTTAAGGATGTATTTTACGGGGGTTTAAAGGATACGACAAGATGAATAAACGAGAGTTGATAGACTGCATTTGTCAAATCAACAAAGGCGTCAAAGCTGAATTTTTAGCCGATTTTACTGAAGAAGAATTGAGTGCGTATCTTGAGCACCTTATGGAGCTTGATTACGAAGAGCTGACTGTTTGCTCCTGAGTTTTTTAATATCTGATGTGCTCGGAAGTGGATTGAATCTTTGTCGTATGTTGAGCATCTCAGATTTGGTTCTTAACCTGACTGCAAACAAAATTATTTTACCAGGAAGCACTCTGTATCTCTAAATCCAGCGGCTGTTTGTGAATCAGCCGGCTTAACGCCGCTAATAACAGTGTTGCCCCCCCTCTTTATAAGGTAAAGCACATAAAACTCGGTGATGCTTTCCGTACGCTCTGTCAACCAAACAGATTCCGGGAAAGGTTTTGCCACCGAACCGTCGCTTTTGATAGTCAGGCCCTGCGGCAGGTCACTTGTGGTAAGCGAACAATAATCTACCTCGTGAATGGTTTGTTCCCCGGTTTTACCTGTGGCGATGACACCGGCTGAGTGGTGTACTGCTCCTGACAGCTCAATAAGAACAGGTAACTCATCGCCTCTTATTGCCGTAGAACCACTTGGATTGTTGCACTTTAGTGACACAAGAACATATCCGTTGCGAGGTTTAAACAGGTCGGCTGTCTTTGTGAACTCTTGACCGGAAATATCACCTTCGTTTTGGCTTTTTGTTTGCTCTTCTATCTTCAGTTTTGCCATGACGCAGGTGATTTTACCATTCATAAATATGGCTTTTTCTTCACTTTCCGGTGTCTGTGCCTGGTCCCATTCATTGGCGCTCTTTATGTCAAGTGTTAATCCGGCAAGCAGCCTTTCTTGTGCGCATAATTCAATGCCATAGATTTTCGCCGTTCTGATTTGTTCCAGTCTTGCCAGTTTTGATTCGCAACCAGATGTTTGAACAAAAGGTGCCGTCTCAGGTGCCTGCTCTGCGCCTATTGGAGTAGGTAGTACAGCAATCGCATTTTGTTTGAACTCTATCAAGGCGGGCACATAGTCTGTTGGAACATGGAACCCAAAATTGAATGTTAGTGTCTGACCCTGAAAATCATCGCTCTTTAGTTGTATTTTGTCGGTTAGATTTTTGATTTGAAGTCTTTGTGCCGTTTTGAGGTATCCTATGGGGTAAATAGTTATACCTTTACCGGCAAAGATGTTTTCATCGCCTTGGGGTTTGCATATCAATCTTAATTGAGAAAGTGTGAAATTATTGCTTGTTTGAATTGCTTTGCGCGTAAAGCGGACCTCTACTATCATCAGCTTGTGTCCACTTTTCGGTGGTATTGACTTTCCACTTGAATCTTTGATATTTTCCGGTGCCAACCATACAGCTTTTTGTTTTTGAACTCTTATTGCGTCAGAATCAGAGATAATCGAATCGGCTGATGTGGCATTGTGCCGATTAAGATAAATCTGGTTTAAAAAATCTGCGTGCAGTATGGCAAAGCTTCTTTTACCGCTGAGGCTGCCGCTGCTGATGATACTGAACCAACCAGTGGTTAAACCGTCGGCATTTAATAGCACCCGCTTGGGATTATCAGGGTCGGGTCTTGTTTCGTCGAATCTCTGATACGGGTACTTATTGGGTAGAGGTGCCATTGCAAATGCGGTTAGAAGGATGCCGGATATGATAAGTCCCAGGAAAATTCCACAAACAATGCGTCCGATACGCTCAGCTAATACGCCCAAATTGACCTTTTTGCGTGTAAGTTGGGTGGAAATTGCCATCAGAACAACAAAACTGAAAAGAAACAACAGTAAAAAAACGAGTGTTTGTGCCCAACCGACAAACTTATTGCGTGTAATAAGAAAGTTTGAGAGGAACTCGAAGTAAGACAGTGCAATGATGTTTGCACAAACAGCAGAAATTATAGCTGCAAGGGCTCTGACAATCGTACCTTTCAGAAATATCAATGCGGCACAACCGGCAATAATCAGCAACACTATTAAACTGGCCATTACAACCTTTCTGATAATTATTTCATAAAATTATAAAATTTTATCCCGGCTTTTTTGAACTGATGTTTTTCGGTGTTGAA
>CAZUTR010000339.1:0-2653 GCA_964623545.1 uncultured Pirellulales bacterium
TATCGAGACGATGCTGCAATACTACACTGATGATGTTATATCCATGCCGCAAAACCATGAGATGGTAAGAGGTAAAGAGAATTTGAAAAAGATGACAGAGGCGATAATGCAGAGCGGCTTTAAATTTCTTTCTCTTGAGTCGAAGACCCTGGAAGTGAGGAGCTGTGGCGAGCTTGTCTATGAGATTGGGACATACAGCCAATCAGTCATGCTCCCCAACAATCCAGAACCAGCGAAAGATACCGGGAAATACCTGACCGTGTGGGAAAGGCAGGCAGACGGGACGCTGAAAATCGCGGTCGAGATGTGGAATACGAACAGCATGCCCACCACAGAGGCGAAATAGTTAGTGGTTCATTGTTCATAGTTCATAGATGTTTAGACAGAGGAAATCAGGACAACAGGGTATCAGGAGGCAGGTTAACAGGGGAACAGGATATCAGGAAATATTGCAACGAAGGCCAGTAAAGCGGGGATTAACCATCGGTTAATTTATTATTGATTGTTGGGGGGTAATCAATTAATATGCGTGAAAATTGAAAAGTAATTAGGTGGGATTATGTGCAAATGTAAAGCTCAAACGGCGATTTTAACGGTAACAATGCTGCTGCTAATAAGCTCAGCGGGGCTGGCAAAAGAAACGCTGCGATTAGAGAAAGGCGGAGAACTCAAGCAGATATCTTCAGAAACGGAAGATAAATACCTACTTGCGGTAGCAGAGATTAAACAACTTGTCAATACGGGCAAAACGAGAAAGGCCAAAAAGGCATTTAAAAAACTTAAAAAAGATTTTCCGGAGGTAGCCGGCGAGGATTTGGATGCGTTTATCAAGGCGGAACTTCTTTACAGCCGACACAAATACACCAAGGCGGTAAAGGCATACGATAAGCTTCTCGACGAATATCCGGAAAGCGATTTTGTTGATGCGGCGCTTGACAGGCAGTTTTCGATTGCATCGGCGTACCTGGCAGGGAAGAAAAAGAGTATGCTGAAGATATTCAGGGTCAAGGCGTACGACGATGGCATCAATACAATGGAGAAGATTTCCGACCGGACGGGCGAGGCACCAATCAGCATCAAGGCGTCCCTGGCGGTTGCGGAACATTATGAAAAGCGCAGCAAGTTCAACAGTGCATATCTTAAGTGGTCGGAGATTTCATCGCGCTGGCCGACAGGAGAGCTGGGCCGACGGGCGCTGCTGGCTATGGCACGATGCAAACACGCTGTGTATAAGGGGCCGAAGTTCGACGGCTCAGGGCTGGTCAGCAGCAGGACTTACTACGAAAATTATGCGCTGAGATACCCGGAACAGGCGGGTGAAATCGGCGTCGATGAGACATTAAAGCAAATAAATGAGCAGCTCGCTCACAAGCAATACAAAATCGGCCGATATTATCAAAGAACGGGCAGTGCTGAATCAGCAAATCTCTATTATCAGATGGTGCTGAATAACTGGCCTGAGAGCTCGTCAGCGAAACCAGCCAGCGAAGCGATGAAGGAAATAGAAAAGCAAATATTGGCCGATAAAGAAAAGAAAGATACATGGCTAAAGAAGCTCGGAAAATTGATTTTGTGATTATATTCAGCTTAATCGCAGTCTTGTGTCTGGGTATTTGCGGATGCTTAGGCGACGGCTACAGCAACAAGCCACTTTTCCCGGAAGACGTCGAGAGTGTTTACGTTGAGATGTTCGACAACCAGAGCTTCCGACGAGGAGTGGAGTACGAACTGAGCGATGCTCTTGCAAAGCGCATCGAGGCGCAGAGTCCGTATAAAGTGGTTTCAAGCAGAGACCGAGCCGATACGGTAATCAGCGGACAGATTGTGTCGATTAGCGAATCGGTGCTAAGCAGCGAACGGCAAATCGGGCGGGCACTGGAAAAAGGGGTCGAGTTGCGGGCTGTCGTTAACTGGAAGAATCTAAAGACGGGACAACTGCTGATAGACAGTCAAACCGTCATTGCGAAAGCCAGCTACTCGGAGTGGCAAAATCAAAGTTTTCAGTATGCATCTACATTGGCGGCAAACAATATGGCGAAAAAAATCGTAGAACTGATGGAAACAGAATGGTAGATGCCCGCTTTGGGCAAGTATTGGGCAGAATATTAAGATATGAGTAACGGTAAAGACAGAAAGCCAAATTATCCTCAACCGGGTCCGAAAGGCGGTGGCAAAAGGCCGCCGATACCAAGCCACAGACGCAGTCCGCTTAACTGGCTGATAATTCTGGCGGTGCTAATCCCGGCTATATTGATGATGCGTCCATTGCTAAGCATCGATGAAATCATCTGGTCTGAATTCGTCAAACATGTCGAGGATGGTCACATTGAGAAGGTGACAATAAAAGAAACGGAGGTAATAGGTAAGTTCAACGCTGAAGGGCTTGCCAGCAGGCCGAAAAAAAGCAAGGACACTTTTGTGGTTTATTATAAACCGGAGGTGCACGGTGAGCGGCTCGGCAAACTGCTGGAGGAGTACAATGTAGCAACCGACAGTGAACCGCCCAAAACCTGGCTCTACAATCTCATAGGAATGATACTTCCGATAGTTATCTTTGTCGGCATTTTATACTTTATGTTTGCACGTAATCTTCGCGGCGGAGCGGGCGGGATGCTGATGTCGTTCGGCAGAAGCAAACATCGGCTGCAGGGCA
>CAZUTR010000340.1:0-2644 GCA_964623545.1 uncultured Pirellulales bacterium
TTGGGATGGCGTTGAAAATTCGGTAATGGACCATACAAAGCCAAAAGACAAAGCTATTTCTTGAACCAAAACACGTAAAACGGTTTTATGGCACATAGTACTGCCAATCCCAGCAAACCAATAAATACATAAATTCATTATTTGTGGTATCAATTTTGCTATGATGAGAGCTGCAAACATTGCAGCACCCTGAGCCAATTTTACATCTATAATGCTAACCCTTTTCACCCGTTGATTCATGTCTTCTGGAAGACCCATTTTCATAATCTCCCTTGCACAATCGTTCGGTCGGTTGACAACTTGTTTATTTTCCTTTGATTGCTTCGCTTAACTCAGCGATGCGGAGCTCCAACCTCTTTATTTCCCGTTTGATACCGTGCCTGTGGGCCATTTGCCAGGCAAATATCTTCACTATACTAATTCCGAGAAAAGAGCAGGTAAAAATAGTAGCATACATAACCTGGAACTGAACCTCTTCGGTCTTGAAAAACTTGATGCTGCTGTAAACCAAAGCCACCATAAATAGAATAACCCATATCCAGAGAACGATTATCACGGAAATGGTCTTTCTGTTATAGAGGTCACTTAAGCACGTCCATACTGTGTCTTCTCTTGAGACATCGTAGGTATCTTCGATTATTTTTTTTATCTGTTCATCGTTCATTTTATTTCTCCTTTATTTCATTCGATATTTTTTTGCCAAAGTTCTTTCAGTTCTTTTCTTGCATTGTGTAATCGCGATTTAACAGTTCCACGCGGAATATTCAAAGCTGTGCCAATTTCCGAGACGCTAAGCTGTTCAAAGTAATAAAGGCAAAGAACGGCTTGTTTTTTTATGTCCAATTTTTCTAGCAACTCCTTAATGCCTGTATCCTCCCTGGTTTTCTGTTGTTGTTCCTGAATTTCGTCGAGATTAACTTTCTTTACTTTCCTGTTTTTTCTTATCCAGTTAATTGCTTTATTCGTTGTTATCCTGTATGCCCATGCCCTGAAGTTCGCGGGGTCGTGCAATTTTCTCAGGCCTTTTATGATTCCGAGCCAGGCCTGCTGAGTGACATCCCAAGCAGCTTGTGTGTCGTCAGTTAACCTAAAAGCGTGATGCCAAAGACGCTTTTGCCAGCGGCTCACAAGGGCTTCCATGGCCTTGACATTGCCGTCCTGAGCGTCCATGACCAGTAACTGGTCTTCAATATTTGACAGTTCGTTTGCCATCTAATTTATTAGTCTTAAGTTCGGCTTAGATGGTTCATTTTTATCAGCGTTTTTTAGCCTTTCTGCGTTTAATTGCCTTTATATGAGGGACGGAAGTCAAAAATTATGGTTGAAAAATGGTTTTAATGTATTTACTCTCTGTTTTTGTAGGATTAGTAATTTTACACATTGATGTATATGGAAAACACCGAACTATGAAATTTTCTGTTACTATTTGTATAATCGCCTGCAGTTGCTTAGCATTTGCGGCGTCCGCTGAGAAACACACGGCTGGCCTGTCTGAATTTCTTGATAGTACGGAGATTGCCGTTGATATATACTATGAAATTATCCCCACGTCAAAATATTTGCGTTCTCGACGCAGCAAGACTCTGGAAATGAAACTAACAGTCAATTTACCTCAAACAATAAAAGGTAAACAGGAAGTAACAAAGCTTGAGTTTGATCCAACGCCGATAAGAGTCTTCATAGAAAATGGAAATAAGTATGCTGAGTATGTTTTGTCGGTACCTAAAGAAAAAACCAGGATAAAGATTCAGATAGAAGCCAAGGTATTCCGATACGACCTCGCCACAGTTATGAAACCGCAAAATCAAAATTCTCTATCCCATGCCAACCTCGAACCTTTTCTCCAACATGAAAGGATGATTGAAAAGGATGACGCTGTTATCCAAGATATTGTGCGAACCATAAAAGGCCAAACTGAATTGAAAATAGTAAAGAATATCTACAGATACGTTATTGGCAATCTAACCATGGACCCCTCAAGACTCAAAGGTGTTGGAGCGGCCAAAACCGCACAAATCAAGAAGGGAATGTGTATCGACTACTGCGATTTATTCGTTGCTCTCTGTAGAGCGAAAAATATCCCCGCCAGAGTAGTAGCCGGGTACAAAACACATTTTAATGTAAGCCCCAAACACTCTTGGGTAGAGGTCCACTTCAAGGAATATGGCTGGGTTCCTTTCGACGTAACAGTAAATAAAAATATGCCGGAGGATGTGTTGAATTGGAAGTTCTATAATCTGGGAGCGCGATATTTGTATTTTACAAGCTTACGAAGCGACCCGGTTCTTCATAATAATTACTATTACTTTTACCCCTACTGGGACAAGGGTTTCAGAAGGCATATACAACAGGTAATAGAGACAATCGAATTCAAAAAACCGTTACATCAAACACATGATTCCCGAAAAGACACCGAAAGAGCAAGAAAAGCCGGGCACATCAAGTAGGATTAATCCTCTTTCGCGACTCTACTATCTTATTCTGCCAATTTCGTCAACGCTTTTAATATATCTTCTATAATATGTTTACAAGAAAGTTGAAAAATTAAAGTTGAAAAACGGTTTTGATGCGGTTATTTTGTTCTCAGCCGGAGAGGTGTCGGAGTGGCTTATCGAGCAGCCTTGGAAAGGCTGTGTAGGGCTTG
>CAZUTR010000341.1:0-2601 GCA_964623545.1 uncultured Pirellulales bacterium
ATTTTGTAATACTGCTGCATTAAAGACGGCTCGGTGTACTTGAATGGCGAAACCGCAGCACCCGTAAAGTATTGATGAACACTATCTAATTGGTCGACCTTTGCCTTGATATAAGCTTCGTTGTTCATACTGCTAATCATCTGCAGGAGCCCGAGGCTGTCTAACTCGAAAACTCCTTTGGCCTTTATTGGCTTGTCTCCGGTTAGCGCCAGGATACTCTCAATACCCGCTTTTCTAAAACCGACCAATGAGCTGACTATCGCATCGACATTTTCGTCTTTGCAGGAAATGTGAGGAATAAAGTCCAGCTCGCCCAGCAGCTCTTTTAACATTAGCTGACTGAGCACATCGGCCGGATTGATGTTGGCTACACCACCTGGATTTTGTGGGCTGGTGATGCCGGCAAAGCAAAAACCCTGCGGTATCACGGATTTATCGCAGCTCTGCCAGGACTTAAGAAATTTTTCGATAGGCCCGAAGTTATAACCCGGCCCGCCGGTCAGTTCAGCAACTATAATGAATTTTGTTTTGTCTTTGAGCTTTTCCTTTAGTTTGCCTTGTTGCATTTATACTGCACTCCATTTAAGTCTGCTTATAACTTCTTGCCGCTTACTCTCAAATATGGGCAATCAAAATAACAAAAACCTCCACTCTTTGCTATAGATTTCTAACCGGATTAAGCCCGGATCTGATGAAATAAAGCTCATTCTTGTTAATACTATAATATGCCTGAAAGTTATGCTAATAGCGTATTGGCAATACACTTATGGCTTTCGGGTGTTACAACCGGCATATTCGGAATTTGCCCTCAGAATTGAAGGCAGCGCAGTTCTAAAAAGCCATTTTTTGCACTGTGGATAACTTGTTGATAACCAAAACTCGGTGAGTTTTCTGAAGTTTGTTCAACCAACTTCGCATAAACTGCTTCGCTTACGGCTGAATATCAATCCGTTGCTGAAAGTTTATTTATAAGACCATAACATCTTTTCTATAAGGGATTTATATCACCATCACCGGATGAGATTCTAATTTATCCAGGCCCGCCGTATTCTGGACTAACTATGTAGGCAAAGTCTTGTAAAATTTTCTCACTTTTATCGAAAGGCGACCCCCCTAAGTGGATAATTCACAAGGACCTATGCTCCGGGAGCTCAGGTCGGACCCTGTGTATTCCTGTGTAATCATTCGTTAAAATCGTTATAAGCGGTGATTTTTTCCTTCAGTTGTTGGCAGACTTTCACTGGGTCTTTGGCCTGTGTAACCGCCGAGCAGACTGCAATCACCCGCGCACCGGCCTTTAGAACCTGCTCGATATTATCCAGCGCAATACCACCTACAGCGACGTGGCCGATTCCTGTATCACCCAGTAATTGTGTACCTTTCTTAACATAATCCAGACCAACGACCTCAGCGTCTGGCTTGGTTACTGTTGAGAACACCGGCCCCAGCGCTACATACGTTGGATTCTGTGGACAGGCAGCTTTTAGTTGCTCGACTGAATGTGTACTTTTACCAATTATCAGAGGAGTCAACTGGATTTTCCGCGCCTGCTCAATAGGTATATCATTTTGGCCCAGATGAATACCATCTGCTCCGGAAGCAACAGCGACATCCGTTCGGTCGTTTATTATGCTAAGAACTTCTCCGGCTTTGCATATCTCGACAAACTCTGCTGCAAGGGCCAGCAGCATATCATCATTTATTTGTTTTGCACGCAGTTGAATGCAATCAGCCCCGCCGGCGATGCAGCGATGAGTTAATGAAAGCACATCGGCCGGCAAGACCGAGCTGATTATCACATATAGTGTTACTTTTCTGAATTTCTCGGTTGTATTGCTGAAGATGGTAATATCCTTTTCGAGTGTGTAAGCGGTGTATCGTAAATCTTCGATTTTTTTTGCCACCGAGGGATTTAGTATCTGAATCGCCTCGGCAAGTGTCCGCAAAGCTTCGGTAAGACGTTTGGCACCGGCCGTGAAGCCGTCGTAAACATCTTTGCGCTTTAGTTGCATATCGACCGTTTTGCCGATGCCGACATCGCCGGAGGTATCTCTGCTTGCAATCAGCCGTTCGGCATCGAGTTTCCCGATGGCCGCGCTCAGTTCGTGACGAAGCTGCTTGGCCCGCCCGGTTAATAAGCTTGAATTTAGAGCAAATCTGCAAAAGTCCTCCATTACACGAACCGCCTCGCGGGCTCGGTTAAAGTTGGCATCGATAATCCTGTAAACGCTGCGTTCCATTCCATCTATGATTATAAAACCAAAAGCAGCTATCGAATAGTGAAAAATTTCACACCGCATGCCGGGGCATTAACACTATTGCTATGAAGTACTCAGCTTGCGGTTTATTGTTGGGCACAGGCAAAGTTTTCATCATCAGATTGGCCTGGACCAACAAATCACGACAAAAACTGCGATTCTAAAACTTCTTTTTTTAGATATTTCCCGGAAAAAGTGTAACAAAACACAAAATCCTGGACTATTAATATAGAAGCAATATTGAAGTTCTTAAAAAACGGTTCCTCCGGCATTATCCAAGTTTTTTATTAACCTTTTTTAAGGAGAGGAAAAATGAAACAGGAATTTTCAAAAATCTTGTTGG
>CAZUTR010000342.1:0-2597 GCA_964623545.1 uncultured Pirellulales bacterium
AAATAGTAACTTACAGTTATACTATGAAATATAGCAACGACTTTCAGATTCAACCAGTACGTTAGTTAAAGCGACAAATTATGAGTTCTGAATTGTTGATAAAAAATGGTCGTGTAATAGACCCAGCGAACGGCATTGATAAAAAGTGCGATGTGCTTATCGACGGTGACAGGATTGCAGCAGTCGGCAAAATAGAGAAAACTGCTCAGACGGTTATCGATGCATCAGGTAAATTGGTAACGCCCGGTCTTATTGATATTCACGTTCACTTTCGCGAGCCCGGCGACGAAGAAGAGGAGACTATTGCAAGTGGCTCAGCCGCTGCGGTGGCGGCGGGCTTTACCTCCGTAGTTTGTATGCCGAATACGAATCCGCCTATAGAAAATGAGACTGATGTCGAATATATTCATAGAAAGGCCCGACAGGCGAGAAAGACGCACGTTTATACGATGGGTGTCATTACGAAAAAGCTGGAGGGAGTTGAGCTTGCGGAGATGGGCTTTATGGCTGAGGCCGGCGCCGTTGGTTTTACCGATGACGGCCTGGGTGTTCAGGACCCAGCGGTTATGTTGCGGGCGCTTAAATACGCCGGAATGTTCGATGTGGTAATCGCTCAGCATTGTCAGGATGATAGGATTGCCGGCGGTGGTGTTATGAACGCTGGCTACTATTCGACCATACTCGGCCTGCCCGGCCTGGACCCGCTGGCTGAAGAGGCGATGCTTTGGCGTGACATTCAGCTCTTGAAAAAGCTGTCGGCTGGTTCAATACGTTATCACGCTCAACACATCTCAACCGCCGGCGCGATTGATTTGATTCGACAGGCCAAGAAGAATTCTTTGTCGATTACCTGCGAAGTGACGCCGCATCATCTGCTTTTGACCGAAGAGTCCTGCGCAGAATACGATACTAATTATAAGGTAAATCCTCCCCTGCGAACGACTAAAGATATCGAAGCGCTGAAGCAGGCGATTGCCGAAGGACTGGTTGATGCGCTGGCCACCGACCATGCTCCGCATTTGCAGAGTGAAAAGGAGCTGGAATTTTTTGCCGCTCCATTCGGCATAGCTTCTCTGGAGTGCGCATTAGGACTGTATCATAAAGCGCTGATTGAACCTGGGATTTTGGATTGGACTGGTCTTATAAAGTTAATGACGGAAAATCCGGCTAAGATAATCGGTGTTGAAAAAGGAACGCTTAGTGTAGGCAAGCAGGCCGACGTTACCATTATAGACCCTGATGCCGAGTATAAGATTGATGTTACTAAGTTCCGTTCCAAGAGCAGAAACTGTCCTTATAATGGCTGGACTGTCAAAGCAAAGGTAGAAAAAACAATCGTTGGTGGCGAAGTAAGATTTGAAGCATAAGTATAAAACTCGAAATTCAAACCACGCAATACGCCTCACGCTATACGAGATACAATATGATTATTATTGACGGTCACAATCTGCTGCATTCGATTGTTAAAAGGAGCGAGGAGTTCGAAACCCTCAGTGATGTTCAGTTGTGCCGGGTTTTGAGTAAGTTCTTGAAGCTGACCGGTGAAAATGGTGAGATAATTTTTGATGGTACCGGCCCTCGGGATAAAAGCGGATTCGATAATCTGCCTAATCTTGAGGTCTTTTTTGCAGGGCTTGGCACAGACGCAGATACGGTAATCGAGGAGAAGATAAAACTCAGCACTGCGCCGAAATTGCTGATGATTGTCAGCAGCGACCGAAGATTAAAAGATGCTGGCCGGAGGAGAAAAGCGACTGTCATAAAATCTGAGGACTTCTGGGAGCAAGTCCAAAAGCAGATAAAAAAGAAGAGGAAAATAAACAAAGAGCCGCCCGGAAAACGCGGGGGAATAACCGAGGCCGAAACAAATCAATGGCTGAGGTTTTTTGGTCTTGAATAATCTTGCAACCCTGAAGGATAGCGTTGATAGAATCACTATAGAGAACTTATGCAAATTTATTTTTTAGCGGGCCTGAAAACCAAATCCAAACATATGTTTTCAAGAAGTAAATAACTCAAAAATAATTATTTATTTTGTTTTGACGAATACAGACTTTTTGGTTATTTTACAGATGTTAGTTAAGTGGAGCTTTTAATATAGACAATCATGAAGATTGTAATGTTTTTATCGTTAGGATTGCGTAAGTGTTTTAAATCATTTTTTTTTTGGGATTGCTTTTTGGAGGATAGCGAATTATGAACTGTCCGGCTTGTTTTAATGTATTGCAGGAAGTAACTGTTGGAGATATCAAAGTCGATATTTGCGAAGGTGGTTGTGGAGGGATTTGGTTTGACCAGTTTGAATTTAAAAAGTTTGATGAGCCGCATGAGTCGACAGGTGAAGGGCTTTTGGATGTTAAGCGGGATGAAAGTGTGAGTGTTGACCACACTAAAAGGAGAAGATGCCCGAGGTGTGGTGATATTGTAATGATGAGGCACTTTTTTAGTGTTAAAAAGGAAGTGGAGATTGATGAGTGTCCGGGCTGTGCGGGTATCTGGCTTGATGCCGATGAGCTGAATAAAATCAGGAGTCTTTTTGCCAGCGAGCAGGAGAAGAACAAGGCGGCTGATGAGTATTTTTCGCAGTTGTTTGGTGA
>CAZUTR010000343.1:0-2577 GCA_964623545.1 uncultured Pirellulales bacterium
GCGCACCTTCGGCGAGCCATAGCGACCTAACGATGTTCTGGTCTCTTCCTTTAGCACCGGTTAATGCCCAGTCTTTGGCGGGTGGTTTGGGCGGCTTGATATGGTCTAATACTATCGGCTCCATCATTTGGCCTAAAATTCCATCAGCCAGAATCATAACCGTCATTCTGTATTTGTCTGCAAGGTCGAATGCGAGCGGCATACAATCGACAAGCTCCTGCACACTCCACGGCCCCAAGACAATGGTACGATAGTCACCGTGTCCTCCGCCGCGTGTGGCCTGGAAGTAGTCACCTTGTGAAGGTGCGATATTTCCCAGGCCGGGCCCGCCGCGCATTACATTTACCACGACTGAAGGAAGCTCGGCACCGGCGAGGTAGCTTATCCCCTCCTGCATAAGACTGATGCCGGGACTCGATGAGGTTGTCATCGCACGTTTGCCCGTTGCGGCTGCGCCGAAGACCATATTGATGGCAGCAAGCTCACTTTCGCTCTGTACGAAGACACGTCCTTCTTCCGGCATTCTTCTGGACATATATGCGGTGACTTCGTTTTGAGGTGTTATAGGGTATCCGAAGTATGCGTCAACACCGGCGAGCACTGCCGCCTCTGCAAGTGCCTCATTGCCACACATTAGGATTTTCTCAGCCACGGTTTTTCCTTTAATGTCATTGCCTAATGACAAAAGGGGTATGCATTTTTGTTATTTTGCTTTGAGTTGTTAAACCCAAGCCTTTGAGTTTTGTTGAGTATCTACAATGTTTGTATCGCGATACACCTCGATTACGGCATCCGGACAGATTATAGCGCACATGGAGCATCCCGTGCAGTCGCTGTTTATCGCTTGGGCGGGGAAGTAGCCTTTTTTGTTGGAATTTTTAGAAATAACGATGCTACCCCGCGGGCAGATTTCCACGCAAAGCCCGCAACCCTTACAGCGTTCGGTATCTATTATTATCTTTCCAGCCATTGTAATCTTTACTCAGGGCTTAATTTTTTGTTCTGTAAAACGATGATTTTAGCAGGTTTTTGAGTGTTTGTAAAGGAATCAATAAATATTTAAATCCGTGTTGATTGGACTTCACTGTCAATAAGAGCTGTAGGTAGGGGAACTTGGGAATGTAGTAGTGATATAGAAGATATATGGATGTGTCAAAGTGATTGTTTTTATATATTCACTTAGCTATTTAAATATGCAGGTTCATGGCGGCATAGTGTCGAAGTCGGCATTTACAAAAGTAAGTTTGGCCGGAATAGAAGCTAAACTTGCATAACTTTGCATCTTCGGATGGACATTCAATGAGCTTAGCTATTCCGCTGATTTCAACCTTGGGAACCTTCTTAAAATCTGATTTTAAGCAGATAAAGTCCCTTGGGCAATCTACTATTTTGACGATATCTCTAATCTGTTTTCTTTGCTCAAGGGTTAATTTCATTTATAGGTCTCCTAAATATATATTAAACCGATAAATACGGAATGTAAATCGTGGTAAATACTGGTTTTCTAGTTGAAAGGTGGAATTGCGGTTTTAATACGGGTTTTCATAGCAAGAATTTTCTTGACATTTGGAGCTAAGTGTGTATAGTTTTTCATTGATGGATGATGATGGAAAGACTTGGAGGTCTAATTTCGAGTTTTCCTGCATAAAGAGTTTTACATAACTGAGCTAAGGTTACCAATAATTGAGTATTTTTTATGAGCAATAATAGTTTTTGCGAGAAGGATTGTGATGGAAAGACTTGGAGGTCTCATTTCAGGCTTTAGGTTAACACCGAAAGCACAAGGCAGTGGACAATCTGATATATATTCTGCATCGTTAACGTTTAGTTCAAAGATCCGTTCGGAATCTTCTGACATCTGTTTCTCTCGACCTCGATATAAGTTGTGGTCGCTGAAGACGATTTTCCCACCGAAGGCCGTAGCAAAACTTAGAAAACAGCAGGCGAAGTTTAACGGTCTGATAGAATTTTACATGGATAATCCATTGTTAATGGATTGCTTAAAAACAAGACTTTCAGAGGAAGAGAAAAAAGAACGCTTGATAAATTTGTTAAAAAAGTCGTCTCAACCCGTCAATTCTTAGCTGTATGCTTGTTTTAATATGTATCTGCAGTTTCCTTGAAGTTTGAACTACGCGTGGTATGAGCCCCTTTTTCGAAATTCTTGATTCTTAGTCTTGTCTCGTGCCCCGGGTATTGTGTCTTATTTATTCTGGTTTTTTTAGTTCTTCGATTTTTGGCAGGTCTTTGAGAGTGTTTAGGCCGAAGATCTCTAAAAACTTTTTCGTTGTGCCGTAGAGCATGGGTCTGCCGAGGACTTCGGCTCGACCTACGATTTTAACCAGGCCCTTGTACATAAGGTTGCGAATCATATCACCGGCAGCGACTCCCCTGATTGCCTCGATGTCGGCCCGGATAATCGGTTGTTTGTATGCGATTATCGCAAGCGTCTCCACGGCCGCCTGGCTGAGTTTGCTGTCGTCGCGGGCCCTCAGCAGTTTTTTTAGCCAGTGATTGTAGGTAGTGAGCGTCATCATCTGAAAGCCGCCTGCGATTTGCTCTATTCTGAACGAATGA
>CAZUTR010000344.1:0-2522 GCA_964623545.1 uncultured Pirellulales bacterium
ATCGTCTTCATAAATAATGTTTAGAGGAATTTCTTCGGGCAGAATCTCTTTGGCGGGTGGTTCAGGCAGGTTCAGTTCGATTTTGTCGTCTGGGCTTAGTTTGAAGCTGGGTTTTACTGTTTTACCGTTTACCTTGACGGTGCCAGCCTTTATTGCCTGCTGAATCATTGCTCTGCTTAAGTTGCTGAAACGGCCATGCAGATACTTGTCGAGGCGTCGTTCTTTTATTGTGCTTCCTACCCGTAGTGTTAGTAATGTATCATCATTTTCTGACGCATTATTTTGCATATCTGACTGTTGCTGCTTCTGGTGTTTTGATTTGCACATTACGGATTATTCAATGGGAAGATTTGTGTCGGAGCTAACAATCTCATTTTTTTTTGGTGAATCTGAGTTGGTTTTTGCTTGAGGAGTTGCACTTTGCGATTGGAAGACCGTCGGAGACAGAGGTGCGGGACCTGGTTGGCTGATTTGTGGCTGTACTTTTGTGGGAGATTGTTTGAATACCAGTATTTCCCTGTAGTTGTCCATTGTGGACAGACGGTATTTTGCCTGGGCAGCGGCTATAGTGCCTTCGAAATCGCTCGCCTCGGCTAACTGGCTGTATATTTGTTTTGCTTCATCGAAGTTACTCCGTTCTTCTTCACATATTCCTTGGCCAAATTTGGCTGCTGCCAACAAGGTTCGATTGCCCTTTGCTTTTATGAATGCTTCATTGTAACTTGCCTGAGCTTTATCTAACTGTTTTGCTATTTCTTCTGTGCTAATATCTCCCAGTCGATAATGAAGTTCCGTCCGTAAAGCGTCTCCGCGTTTAATCAGTGCCAGAGCGGAGTGCGCATCATCCGTTGCATTTTTAGCGATAGTTTGTAAACCGCCAGCCATCTGGATAAGTGAATAAGAGATATCCCTGCCCTTTGTATACTCCTGAAGAATTCTCACTTTATTTTGTGGAAACTGTGCAATCAGGCTTGTGAGCTCGAGTTGTTTTCGCACCCCCTCTACATTTTTTCGATGCAAGTAAAAAAAGGCCGAGCCACCAACCAGAATGGTTAGCACTGAGGCATAGATAATCGTTCTTAGATTTTTTTTTGTCCATTGTGGCAGATGAGCAAGCCACTCGGCTAATTCATTAGTTTTCAGTTCATGACGATGTTTGGCTTTCATTTTCTTTCTCTGTTATTTTGCCCTGAACCTATTGTGGTTCTTCGCTGTCGGTTTAACAAACTATACTGAATTATGATAAAAAGGCGTACTCTCGTTTTCTGCCGTTATCTTACAACAGGTGCTGGATAGAGTATAACAGGATTTCTTTTATCTTGCAATTTGTCTTTGCAGTGCATAGAATAAATCTTTCAGGTGGGCATTAGAATAGAAAGGTTTTAAATGTTTGAGAAAGGGCCAAAAGTCAAGGTTTTCTCGTTTTTACGTTATATTTTTCTTTATTTTTTCATCTCTATAGCGTCTTTTTGCCAGGCCCGGGAGCTAACTAAGGCAATAGATGTACTCGAAGAGCTTTGGGACCCGAACAGATATATAAGCGTAGAGGAGATTCAACCTGGAATGGAGGCGTATTGTCTTACGGCATTTAAGGGAACTGAGGTAGAAAAGTTTTCTCTGGAGGTCCTCAGCGTTGTGTATAATATCTCACCGGGCAGGGATGCTATTTTGGTTCAGGGAACGGACGAGCGTTTCATCCATACAGGTCCGGTTGGCGGATGCAGTGGTTCGCCGGTTTATATTGAGGGTCGGCTGGCAGGGGCTCTGGCATTTGGTTGGACTTTCAGTAAGGACCCCTTATATGGCGTGACACCAATTAAAGAAATGCTTAGCTCAGGACAAATTCGCAGTTCTGCAAACAGTTATGAGCAGAAGGGATTTGTATTTGATTTTTCCAAGCCCATTGATTTTGCTCATGTTTATGACCAGATTACTAGGCCGGTAGCTTCAAGACGAAGCAGTATTGCTGGGGCTAGTTTTTTGCCTTGCCCGCTTGTTACTTCCGGATTGCCGGCAGATGTTACAGAGGAATTTGGTTCTCTAATGGAGCCTTTTGGGTTGATGGTTGTTTCCGGTGTAGGTGGTGGCCTGAGAGGGAGCAGAAGCCCCCAGGCACTAAAGGCCAAATCCAGCGGAGGTGCAAAAAAGGATACGGGGCAAGTGCGGCTGGAACCCGGAGCCTGCTTGGCTGTACCGCTTATAACCGGCGATGTGGAGGCGGAAGTAGTTGGAACGGTAACCGAAGTTGTAGGTGATAAAGTTTACGGTTTTGGCCATGGTTTTCTTGAATATGGTGCTGTGGACCTGCCCATAGCAACCGGGCAGGTGCATACAGTTGTGTCGAATGTGCTTCGTTCTTTTAAGTTTGCTACGGCGCTGGATATAGTCGGTGCATTGAGAACGGACGAAATGGCGGCGGTAGTTGGCCAGCTTGGTGCAAAGGCGAAAATGATACCAATGACGGTAAGGGTAGAGCGTTTTAATGACCCGCAGACCAGAGTTTTTAACTGTCAAATAGCTAA